>JASFVG010000075.1:0-13693 GCA_050049955.1 Anaerolineae bacterium
TACGTCTCGAATACAACCTCCGTCCACGCCGGCCCTATGGTGAAGCTACTGTCCGGTGTGAAGAACGGCTCCGGCTGGTACTGGGTCCCGCGCCCCATGCCGAAAACCGTTGGTTGAAGGGTGATCTCCCCCGCCGGGCTTCGGGCCCAGAACGAGAACCGGATGTCGTCCCCCTTCTCCGTGTATGTCTTCACGGCGAAGGTGACCGCCTCGCCCGGGCCTGCGGCGAGCGCGTAGCCCCATGAGCCCGACCGCGCCGCCTCCTGGCTTCGCTCCGCCGACGCCGGGCTCAGTCCGGCCACCTCGCCTAACTCAACGAGGGTCCTGCCGGCCTCAAATCCGCCGTCAGCCAGCCAGTCGTGCCACTCGTTGAGATCCTCGGCGACGGTGGCGCGCCAGGGGTTGGGGAGGAGGCACGGGTCGGAGACGTCTTCGGGGCTGGTCATATCGCCGGCAGCAGCGCAGTCCTGCGGGCAGTTGCTCTGGTTCTCTGGCCCGTCGTAAACGCGATCACCACACTTGTCGCTCGGCTGGGGCGCTTCCCCGTCAGGAGTTGGCTCCGGCGGAACCGGCGTAGCTGTCGGTGGCTCCTTAGTGGGAGTGGGCGTGGCGACCTCCATCTCCTCCTCTGAGGCGCAATCCTGCGGGCACAGGCTCGGATCTGCCTGTTCCCTCTCGTCGCAGATGCCGTCGCCACACCGACCGCCGGCAACCTCTGGCTTTGTGATCGGCGCCACGGGCTCGGCGGTGGGAGTCGCTGAGGGGCCGCAAGCCGCAGCCACGAGCGAAATCGACACGAGCACAAAGATCGACGCGGCAACGCGGGATGGCTTCACGATGAGCCTCATAGCTCAGGTTAACGCCTGTCCGTCGCGACACGCCTATGCCAGCCTCAGCCTAGGCAGGTCGAGAGAAGACGGTGGGCTCTGACGCAAACCTGAAGCTGCCAGAGCTTGCCACACCCACTCCGGACAGTGCTTTCCCGCCTTCTCCCGTCCGCTCGGGCGGAGTACCGGTCAGTGGACCGGGCCGGAACGCCCGCAAGCTGGTTTGGGCATGGGTGGCTGCACCCCGGCGGCCCTGTGAACCGCTTCCATTGCCAGCCCGCCGGGTCGCAGACCAGGCTCGAGCTGGGGAGGCCTACAGTGGCCTCTCCATGAACACCCAGCGGTGCTGGAGTTCTGGCGGGATCTCACTCTCCGGGTACGGTTCGATCTCCCGAAAGCCCATCGAACGGTAGAGCGAATGTGCGGCCTTCATGAAGCGCGTGCTATCCAGCCGGATCGAGGCGTAGCCGATCGCCCGGGCATCGGCGATGATCGCCTCCACCAGTGCCCGGCCGATTCCCTGCTTGCGGAACTCGGGCCGAACGTACATGCGCTTGATCTCGCCGGCGTCTTCTTTGATCCTTCGCATACAAGCCAGACCAACCGCCTGGGCTCCCTCCATGGCCAACAGAAGACGGCCGTCGGGTGGGAGGAAGATCTCGAGCTTGGCCATGTCGCGCTCCACCATGGACTCGATCTCCAGGTTGATACCATACTCCTCGTTGAGACGCGCGTTGGCCCAGTCGAGATACTCCCAAAACAGCTCCCGGACCAGCGCCCGGTCTGCCTCGGTCTTGGCCTGGCGAATCGTCGTCATACCTAGTCCTGACTCAGTTGCAGACTCCCCTCGTGGCACCGGTTGACCCGAATGAACCAGTCCAACTCAGCCTTTAGGTCGGCGAGGGCCGTCTTGCAGGGGGCGCCCATCTTGGGTCTGATCACTCCTCGCGCACGACCAGCGGTAGGTAGACTATCTCGGGGCTCTCCTTGTGTGCTACCGTGATGGTCAACCTTTCGCTCAGAGGCGACGCAGAGATCACGAGGACCTGTCCGCCAGGATCGAGGGCCGCGGTCCTCAGCACCCCACCGCTCACGTAGACGTCCTCAATGCGAGAATCACCCGGGTAGACCACGACCGTCACCGGCTCTCCCCAGGTGGCGCGATAGACACCGACGACGAACGTGCCCTCGCCGGACACTACAGGTCCCAGAAGCCCGCCGCTGAGGGCCACGAGCTGCACCTCACCGGTTTGGGGTGTGAGGCCGAGGAAGTACGAATCGTTTTCACCCGTGCTCAGGGTCACCCGAGGCGCGGGGCCAGCAGGCGCCGTCCCCACAGCCTCCATTCCTTTCCAGTCCCACACCAGGGCGCCAGTGGCGCTGATGGCGTCGCTGAGCGCGACGTCGACCGTCGACGTAACCGGCGTGAAGACGCTCCTGAAGTTGCCCCCAACGGCCTCGACAGAACCCCCGGGATTCACGGCATCGGGCACGACGCCGAAGAATGCCCACAGATTCCTCGAGAACTCGACCTGGCGGTCGTCGCCTATCTTGAGCCGCGGGAACCAGAAGACCGTCTTCCCCTTGTACCCCACCACGGGCACCGTGGGTGCGCCTGCGAGATGAGCTATCCCGGTGAATCCGGTGTCGGATGCCAGGGTTGGGATGTACGCCAGATTATCGGTGATCACCTCCGTGCGCAGGGATGAACCGATTAGTGGGTCCTCAACGTCGTCAAACTGCCATTCGTCGATTAGCATAGCTTCTGTGATACTGCCGGTGACGCCGACGCCGAGCAGGGTGGCGAGCGCCGTCGTGTCCGGCCAGCCGTGTGCGTCCATCACGCCGGTCACCCCGGCGACGAGCAGGCCACCGCCGCTGTCCCGGTACTCGGCCAGCTCCGTCGCCACTTCCGGGTCGAGGCGCGGCAGGTGCATCACCATCACCGCTTCGTAGTCGGCGAGTATCTCCGGATCGTTGATGACGTCTTCTACGGTCAGGAGCCCGTAGCTCAGCCCATTGCCGAACAGGTTTCGGATGAAGTTGGTGCGGTCGGAGGTGCGGCTCAGCAGGAAACCGAGTTGGCCCGCCGCCGCATAGTCGAAGCTGTCGTTGAAGTCATCGGCAAGGATCGCAATCCCACCCTGAGGGGGCCGGAGATCAGGCGCGGTGTACATCGCCGCGAGGCGGCGAATCTCAGTCCTTTCGTCCTCCGACCAGGAGGGGAGCATGTTGTCCGGGTCCTTCTCGCCCTCGTTGCCGATCACCCAGCCGTCGCCCTGGCCCATCGCTGCGTGCATGCTGGCCACGCTGTTCAGCCGCCAGATATTGAGTTCGTCCTGCCCGGAGAGCATCTCACTCGTCTCCTCGTGGGCCCAGGCCGCCAGCTTCCCGTGTTGCGCAGCGTACCGATCGGTGGCGTACAGGCCGTACCGCTGGCTATTGAACTGATCCGCTTGGTCGGTGTGGGCAAGGCGAGGCTGTTGCAGGATCACGTCCACGGTTGCAGAGCGGTACGTGCGGTCGCCATCCTGGACGCCTGTCCGAGGATGCATGGTCTTGGCGGGGCTGTAGGCGGGGTCGGCCAGGATGATGAGGTCGGGGTCGAGCGCTCGGAACAGCTCGACGAAGTGCTCCGTCTCACGCGTCTTCTCGTCGAGCCGGAAGGCCAGCCAGTCGCGGAACTCGGGGCGCGGGTCGGCGCTGCCGTTTATGTAGGGGACCATATCCCAGGGGATCGTGGGAGTGAACTCAGCCATGGGCTGCGGGATGTCCGCCGTGTCAAAGGTCACAGACCCGTTCCGCCAGGCGCTCCGGAGGGCATCAGTGGTCACGTAGCGCGCGGCCAGCCATGACCGGAACCGGTCGCGAGCGTACGGGGAGTAATCGCACCACGTGTCTGGGGGGTTCCGGACGTCGCCCACGTATGGCGGGGCGTAGTTGTTCTCCCCCTCGCCGATCCGCACGTCCCAGCCCAAGAGCGCCGGGTGGTTCCGGAAGTGATCGACGATGGCAGCAAAGATCGGGTCGACGGCGGCCCAGTACTGGGGGTTGTGGAAGGATGCCGTCGGTGGCCAGCGACGGCCCTCGTGATCGACCTGAATCATGTCCGCGTGCGACTGGGCCCACCAGTGGGGCGCGTACGATGCGCTGTAGACGGTGGGCAGGATGTAGACGCCCTTGTGGGCGGCGTAGTCGAACAAGTCGTCGTACTTGTCCCAGTTCCAGTGGGCCTCGATCGTGAGGGTTACGGGCGTGGGATAGGGGGGACCGGCGTAGAGGCCCAGGTCAACCCCGCCAAAGCCAATTGTGTTCAGGCCCGCGGCCGCTACCCGGTCCACCTGCTCCTTCATGAACTGGAGCCACGCTGGAGCGGTATAGGGCACGGAGCCGGTGACGTTGCCTGGGTTGTAGACGCGCATGCCGATCATGGGCACTGTCGTGTCGCTCATGACCACCGTCGGTAGGCGGCCGTTCAAATCGAGCCAACTGTGCTGGGGCACCTGGGCATCGGCGGTGCAATTGACCAGGGTCTCGCCCGGTCCTAGGGCGCCGTCCCCGCAGCCGGCCCACAGGTCCACGGGCTCGCCGTAGTCGACCCAGACGGGGCTCGACCAGGCCCGTTTCCCGTCCATCTGCGTCATACGGACGTAGTAGAACGCGCTGGCGTCGAAATCGGTGTCGACGGTGCCGAACGTTGTCACCCATTGGTTGGGGGTCTCTGAGTGCAGTACGGTGTAAAGGGTGTCCACGTCCTCAGAGCTGAGGGTGCCGGTCGCATAGGTGCCCTTCAATACAACGACCTCAGAGATGGCTGTGGTTCCCGCTGCTGTCACCACGATGCTCGGGCCAGCCATCGACGTGATTTCGCTGCCCATCGGATGGCCGTTCACGGACATATCGAGGAAGATGCGCTCGCCCTCGGTGGCGTATGTGTACCGGGTCTCGAGCCCCTGCCACAGCGCCGCGCGGTTGAGCGCAGGCGCCCGGACCGCAGCCAGCCCGGCCACGTAGTCCTGCCCCCGCGAACCCCATGCCTCCGTCTGCGGGTTACCCGGATAGCAGAAGTGGGTGTCGCTGGAGCCGTAGAAGCCGACCCGGTTCCCGTACGCGAGCGCCTCGCGGGCAGATCCCGCTCCGGACTCGGAGCTGCCCCAGTGGGAGTAGATCTCGACCAGCGGGCGGTAGCGGTCATTGAGGGTGAACTCGTCGAATCGGTTCCAGTTGGAGCCTGACCCAGCGGGTGAGCGAAGCGAGGCGTGAGGTAGGCTGAGCAGGTCTTCGCCGGCCGGCAGGTTCTCCTCGTACAACCACCACATCTCGTCCAGTGTGTCGCTATCCTCGTCGTCGGGGCTGTAGAGCATGTCGGTGATGGGGCCGGACGAGGAGAAGTAGTAGTTGTGGTGCCCCTGGGTGTTCCCTTCGCCCATCCACTCGTAGCCGCGGATGGTCACAAACTGCCCCGGGTCGTTGTACTGCCCCAGCGATTCCGCGATCTCCTCGTGGACCTCCATCGTGTTGTCGTAGCTGCTCGACTTGTGGCTCTCACAGGCGAAGTCGAGGTCGGCGACGTCGCGAGCGTACACCATGTACTCGTCCACGCGGTGGCCAAGGGAGTCGGTGTAGACGTGGCCGTGATGGCCGTGGAGGTCACCCCAGAACAACTGCGGCTGCGCGGTCAGTGACTCGACCACCACGAACGGGTTGCTGTTGATCGGGGGCAGCGGCCCCGCCGGATCGACGGTGATGTAGTGAATGCCCGTGGTGTTCAGTGTGACGGTGTACTCGCGTACGCCGCCGGCGAACGGTGTGGCGGAAGGTGGAAGGGCGGCCGCGGCGGTCGACGTGAAGTCGAGGGTGTCCACGAAGTCCGCGCAAGGGTTGCTGTACTCGTCGAGGACCCGCACTGTCAGCACGAACGGGCTGCCCTTCTCCACGTACGTCGGGCCGGTGGCGACCATCAGCGAGGGGTTGGGGTCCGCCAGGATGTCCATTCGGGGGGAGACGGCGAGCGGCGTGAACGTGTCATCTCCGTCGGCGTCCGTCGATGTCTCCCACTCGATCGACTTGTACGACTTGTGGGGCACTCGACTCTGGACGAAGCAGAGGGTCACCTCGTCGCCGACCGCAACCGCGCCCGACGTCACCCGAATGACGGTATCTGACTCGTACTGGGGGCTGCTGCCCCCAGAGCGGTCGATAGCCAGCCCGGCGCTCCCCGTGGTCGTTACCGTAAGGTAGCCTGACCCGGCGGGGTTCGTCTTCTGAAACGCCTGCCACATCGTCCACCGCGTTCCGTGGAAGTCGGGGTCGACGACGCGGATTCCGCCCGTTCCGACGATTGGTTGAGTGGCCGTGTAGATCAGGCAGAAGGTGTCCGTGACCCCTGCGGTCAGCCGGTCTGGGGTGAAGGAGGCGATTCCGCCCTCGGCCTCGGTCGCAGCCGCCCTGGACTCGGGGCCAGCGGCAGGCTCGTCCGATGGAGCCAGTGTCCGGGCTCGGCTCATACCCACCAGTAGCATCGCCACCGCGACCACCGCCAACCCAACCGCCGTCGAAACGCGGGATGCCCTTTGTCTCTCTCTCATCGGACGCCTTCTCTCCATTCAGCGTGTCCCCTGGTTTCGGCCGTAGGCATGCCCAGTCTGCCCGTCTAGGGCGCCGACTCAACAAACGTGGTATTCGTGGTCAGCTTCAGAGTCGCGGCCTCCCCGACAAATGTCGCCCCTGCCGCATCTGTCACACTCACCTGCCCAGGGAGATGGGCGGAGAAGTCGACCACCTGCTCCCCTAAGTCGGACCACGCTATGAAGATAGGCTGCTCGTCTCTTGTGAAACGGAAGCAGGTCACACCCCTCCCGAGATCAACATGGGCCTCGTAGCTCGCCCCGTCCAGCTTCGTGGCCATCGTCGGGTAGGTGTAGGGGTAGGGATCGCCCCGCACGTAGTTGAAGGAGGAGGCCCCGGGGTGGGCGGCCTCCCATACGTAGAACTCGTCTGCGATATCCTTGATGGTCGCGTAGCGGGCGATGGTGTTGCCGTGCGGTGACTTCTTGCCGATGAAGTGCTCGTCCAGCCAAACGAATAGCTCGGACACTTCTCTGTTGTAGCGGTCTCCGTAGTTAGGATGGTAGACGAAGCCGTAAGCCCAAACCCTGTCCACCGCACCAGTCCGCTCCTGGGCAACCCACTCGGTGTACAGCATCAGGAAGCGGCGCTGCATCTGGCCGAGGGTGAGATCCTGACCATGTGCCTCTGCTGGCATCCCGATGGCCCCGCCACCGCCGATCTGGGCCAGGTGGTTGAAGGTGACATAGCCCGCGCTCGGGTCCTCCGCGAGCTCGTAGCCCGGCTCTTCCGAGATAGACGCTCGCCACGGGTTCCACACGATGTGACCGAAGTAGTTGATGCCCTTCTCCAGCCGGTTGCCTGCGGCGATGGTGAAGCCGAACTCGTCCATCAGGTTCGGCTCGTCGGAAAGGGTCAGCGCGGTAGCGCACATCGTCTGGTTTTGCCCGGTAGATCCAATCTGAGCCAGGATGGTGTCGATGAACCGGTCGGCGTCGTCCCAGCATTGGCGGGCCACCGCCGGGTCGTAGTTCGGGCGCCCGAAGAGGTCCAGCTCTGACCGGCGCTTGATCCACGAGTCCGTCGCAGCGTCATAGGAGATCCGGTGCGCGTGGGAGCCGATCTCGTGACCAGCGTCCAGGAGCTCACGGAACTGCTCGATGTCGCCGTCATTGAGTGCCCACTGAGGATACCAGCCGTTGTAGAGGGCGGTGAACCGCATCCCGTGCCGTGCCGCCTCCTCGGCCAACCAGTCGATCTCATCACGGGTCCGCTCGTACATACGGGGCTCTGGCTTGAAGGTGTCGGCCTCCTGCTCACCCAGCGGATCGATGTGCAGGATCATATAGACGTTGATAGGCGGCTCGTAGTCTGGCGTGCCGGTCGCCGGCAGTGTAGCAGCCGCACCGGGGGTCGCCGCCGGGTCGGCACAGTCCTGGGGACAGAGGGCGGGGTCCTCCTGCTCCGCCTCGTCGCACACGCCATCGCCGCATTTGTCACCAGGCCCAGGGCCTTCGCCCTGCGGGGTCGCGGGTTCAGGTGCGGGTGTCTCGGGCATCGGCGTGGCGGTTGGTGGCGGCTGGGTGGGTGGCACCTCCGCCGGTATTGACGTAGGTTCACAGTCCTGAGGGCATAGGCCGGGGTCTTCCTGCTCCGCCTGGTCGCAGACGCCGTCGCCGCACTTCGCGGGGCCCCGGGGCTCCTGAGCGGCGGGTGCCGTCTCGGGGAGGGGAGGCTGGGTAGGCGACACATCCTCGGTCCCGGCCCGGCTGCAGGCCGCGAGCAGTGACGTACCGAGAAGCAGGATGGCCACGATTGGGGTCGCAAACCTTGGTTTCATCGCGCACCTCCGTTCATCGAACCAGACACGTTGAGCCGCGCGCTGGCTGCCTCGCGTCCGCCCCGAGACTACTGGGTGGTTGGAATCAGCAGCACGCCGTAGACGGTCAGGGCAGGAACTGTGACCTCCAGCCTGTCGTTCTGGCGGTTGATTGGTAGCCGAGTAGCCTCCGTCAAGTCGGGTGATCTGTACTCCGCCTCGCCGCTGGACAGGTCTAGGTCAGGGGGAGCAGTGATGCTGACCTTGATGTCCGTCTGACTCGTGAAACCCGTGGCCTCCCGGTCCTTGTTGATCAGATGGACCGTCAGCGCGTCCGCACTCCGGTTCAGCTGGGCCGTGACAGCGTCGTTCGCCACAGTCACCTGCCGATGCGGTATCAGAGCATCAAGGGCTTCCACGATGGCAGCCGCCCCGGGTCCTGCTGGCTCGTTCAGGTACGATTCGAAGTTGAGCCCGGGGACGACGATGGCGTTCTGTGCGCGCAGGCCTGCAACAGCGTCTCCAGGACGCTCCCTACGCTCCTCATCGTGGGTGGCGAAATCCCCAAAGACGATCAGTCGCCTCTCGGTCGCGGCATATTGCTCGAGCAGCCCGATCTGGGCGTCGGAGAGGCAGTATGTCCAGGGTACGAGAAGCGTGTCGTACCTCACAAGTTGGTCCAGCGCTAGCTGGTCGGGGATGATGCCACCGTCGGGAGCGAATACCACCTCGTACTGCACGCTCATGTCGGTCAGGGCCTGGGCCAGGCCGTAGTACTGGCGGTTGTGGCTTGCGGTACCGCTGGTAGCATCGCCCCAGAAGTCCCAGATCTGCGAGGCATAGGAAAACAGCACACCCACGTCGGCCATGTGCTCCTGGCCCTCGTATAGCGCCCGGTTGTCCTGGATGAAGCGGACGTACGGCTCGCATGCATCCAAGGGCGCATAGTAGTCGAGGCTCGGATAGGGCACGTGGAAGCGAGCACCCGCCGCATAAGCCTCGGCGAACATCCAGCGAACGATGTCGCGCTGCTGCCCTTCCTGGAGCTCCTGCATGACCCCCGTGCCACCCGGCCCATCGATGAACAGTGTGACCGGTCGCTCCGGTGTGACAGCGCGAGCCATCCGATACAAGGGCATGTAGGAGTAGTCGGGTGGGGCGCGCAGCATGGACTCCAGGGTGTCTCCCCTTCGTAGCAGCATCGTCATCCCGGTGCCGATGGAAGCGAAATCGGTCAAGGTCATCTCGATGACGTGTTTCGGGTTCCTCTCGGGCTCGTAGGCGTTGCTCGTGATGATGAACGACTTCCCCTGGCCCTCGGCATAGGACCTGGTAGAGGCGATGATGTCGCGCTCGTGCTCCGCCAGGCTCGATAGCTGGAACAGCCACCACTCCCGGTGCAGGGGGCTCGCGGGAGGGGTCTCCACGTTCCCCTCCTCATCCAGCCGCGCCCGGAAGTCAAAGGTCCCGATGTCGGCGATACCGTGCTTGGACGCGAGCTCGGCAGCGGTGTAACTCTCCGCGAGATACTCACGGAAACCCTGCAAGCAGGCGTCGCAGTAGCCCTCCTGGCGCGTGAAATACCGGGTCGGCAACTCGTCGATGTGCACTCCATCCACCCCGCTGTCGACCAGGGCATGCAGCCTCTGCAGGAGGAAATCCCGGAAGCCGGCGTCGTTGACACAGGAGTGGGCGAAGCCGAATCCCTTCTCCTTCAACGTTAGCCCCTGCGACGTCCGGCAGGCATACTGCTCCCATTGCGGGATCGACTGCATCGGGAAGGCCAGCGTCGGGTCGCCCGGCCCGAGGCGTGGGAGCTCGTTACCGTTCTCCACGAGCACGGCCGCCTGTAGGGCGACCAGGAACTGCCGCCCATCCTGTTGGCACGTCTCCGTCCGCGGGCCGTAGTCCTCAACCCAGGCTTCATTCGGGTTCAGGAACAGGAGGAAGCCCCTGCTGAGCACGTCCACGTCGAACGCCTCGATCCAAGCCATGTTCTCCTGTGTTGCGTAGCCCAGGTAGTAGATCAGTGACTCCGAAGATGGTCCCGATTCGGGGCTGACGGGTTCCTGGGGCGTCACAGCTGTCGACGGGGCGGCGAACGGTCGATCCTCAACGGCACGGCATCCTTCCCCAGTGCAGGCCGCCAGTTCCTCCAGGCGTGCGGCCAGCTCTGCGATGAGCGCCGGCTCCGCAGTCGTCACCTGGTTCTCGAGTTGGTAGGGATCGTTCTGCAGATCGTATAGCTCTTGTTCGTCCGTAGGGTATTCGACGTACAGGTAGCGCATCGTGCGGATGCCCCGGTAGGGCAGCGCCTCCCCACTGAGCACCGCCGCCAGGGTACCGCTGGCATACTGGTCCTCCGGATCTGGCGGCTCTAGCAGCCCCGGCGGCGTGTTCGGTGGCGCTGCGACTAGGTCCGTGGACACGCCCGGCGGTCGCTCGGCTAACTCGTACGGCGCGTGTTCGATGAGGAAGCACTGCCGCCAGTCTCTCTCCGCAGGCGGGTTGTCTCGGAGAAGCGGCATGAGCGAACGTCCGTCCACGAAATCGGGGAACGGGGCGCCGGCGATCTCGGCCCACGTCGGGCCCAGGTCGATGTTGCCCGTCAGGTGATCGAGCGTCCGACCTGCCGGCACCCCGGGACCGCGCACGATCATGGTGACCCGGATCTCCTCCTCGTAGGGCGCGGTCTTGCCCAGAAGCTGGCGGTGGTTGCCAAAGTGGTAGCCGTTGTCGGAGGTGAAGAAGATGTAGGTGTTGTCGAGCTGCCCGGCCGATTCCAGGGTCTCCACGATGGAGGCGATCATCTCATCCACTGCCTGCATGGAGCGCAGCCGTTCTCGCCAGTCCTCGTCGATGCGCGCGATGTCGCTATCAGTGAGCAGCGGGAGATCCCGGATGTAGGCCGGCTTGTCGCTCACGTCCGCCTCGTTGAAGTTCGGCGTTCGTGGTGCCTGCGCGTCCGGGAACAGCCCGGCGTGGCGTGGCGCAGGCGTGGTGGGCCAATGGGGTGCATACACTGAGACGTGTGCAAAGAAGGGTTGGCCCTCCTGAATCGAGCGCTCGATAAAGGCGATCGTCTTGCTGGCGTAGACGTCGGTGCCGTAGTCCTCCGCTCGGCTGCCGTACGCGACCCGCTGGCCATTCTCGTTGAGCACGTAGTCATACTGGGCGTAGGCCTCCCCCTCCATCGGGCTGTACCATTCGGTCCAACCGGCAGGGATGTGCATCAGGTCGTCCATCGTGGGGAAGGCGTTGAGGTATTTCCCGGCCAGCATCGTTCGGTAGCCGGCATCCTGTAGCCACGTCGCGCAGGTCGATTCCTCCTCACCGAGGTCGGAGAACTTGGTGAACCCACCAAAGGGGAGGTCATTCCCCATGATCTTCGTGCTGTGCCCGTACTGTCCGCGCAGGATTGTCGCGCGCGACGGACAGCAGAGGGGCATGGAGATGAGGAAGTTGGTGAGTGTGGTGCCTTGATCGGTGATCAGGGCCTTCAACTGAGGCATATACTCGATGGCTGCGTAGTCGAGGTCGTCGGTGAGGATGAAGACGATGTTGGGGGGACCCGTGGGCTCGTCGGCCGATGGAGCTGGCGTGGGGACGACTGTCTCTGCGGCGTCCACCAGGCAATCCTGGGGACAGAGCTCAGCATCAGCCAGCTCCGCGTCATCGCACACGCCGTCCCCGCAGCGATCCTGCGATGGCGCGGGCACGGCAGGCGTGGCCGACGGGGCCGCCGTCTCCGCGTCGCGCTGCCAGCGGCAGGCCACTGGTGCCAGCAGAGTCAGAAGAGCAACCGCTATGGTCGCGGTTCGTCTCGCTTGACGGGCCATTGTTCCACGTCTTGGCCTACCGAGTAGCCTGTCTGCGAAGGAATGCCAATTCCATCGATGCATGCAGCGCAATCGAGCGCGGCCAGGGAACTCGACTTGTGATGGCCGAGCTGAATGAGGGAGGTACACCACCACGTTCCCCTGCTGACACGCGCCTAACGAATCAAGTCAGGACCCCCCCATGGGGTCCCATTCACCGTGAAGTTCCCTCCAATCAGACCAGAGCGCGTCGAACTGAATCGACTGCGTGCCGCGGAACAAGTGCACGTGAAAGATATAGGACAGATTCATGGGTACTACGGCATCCACATCCTGTTCCGGGCTGGTGAATCGTCTGCTGTCGGGTTCACCCTCTGCAGGAACTACAATCTCGGCCAGATAGCCGCCACCGTTCCGTTCGGCACTGCCGACAGCATCCTGGAACACAGAACCCCTCTCGAATTCTGCAATTTCCCCCTGACAGTCCGCCCAGCCCTTCTCGAAGATATCGACTCTATCGAGCTGGATCTTGAGCGTCTGGGTGACTCCCTCACCGGGCACCGCCCATCCACTGATGGCCGCGTTGAACTTCGGACAGTCAACGAAATAGGAGCATAGCTGTGTCGGAGATTCGTAGCCGCAATTCATGTACTTTCCGCTACTCGTGCCCCTGATCCGACACGATTCGTTGACGTTGAAGCCGCCGACGATGGCTACGAACAGGTCAGCGGAGGGTTCGGCCCTGACCAAGCTGGACCGGCCTTCGATGGCTATCGTCCACTGCTGGGGTTCGCACTGTGATTGGCTACCTTCCTCGGTTTCACCTTCGCCCTCGCCCTCGGTCTCACCTTCGCCCTCGCCTTCGGGTTCGCCTTCGCCCTCGCCCTCGGCTTCACCTTCACCCTCGCCCTCGGCTTCACCCTCGGCCTCAGCCTCGGGCTCACCTTGGGACTCAGCTTCGCCCAAGGGCTCGGCTTGTGACTCGCCCTGGGGCTCCGCTTCACTCTCACCTGAGGCCTGGATCGCCGCTGCGCAGTCTGCCGGGCACAGAGCGGGATCGGACCGCTCCGCCTCGTCGCACACGCCGTCGCCACACTTACCTGCGGCGCCCGCCGCCTCGCAGTCCTGCGGGCAGAGGCTTGAATTGGACTGCTCCGCTTCGTCGCACACCCCATCGCCGCAGGTGCCCGGCGACTGACCGGGAGCCGCGGGAGTTGCCGTCGGTGGGGCCGTCTCACCACCGCTGGGACCGCATGCCGCGGCCATTAGGAGTACAACGACTGCAGCAACGATCGGTATTGCTCTCTTCGTCCTTGTCATCTTTCTCCTCTCGGGCAGGCGCAGAAGTCTGGCCCACGCACCGCCGCAGAAGCCGGCGAGCTCAAGCGAGCAGCGGAACTCTGATAGGAGAACTGGCCATCTGCCTTCACGGGCTCCATTGTCGACCAGTCTGGCTTTCCACCGTGCCAGTTGGTTCGCACTCTAGTCTGTGTCTATATCGAAGTCCTCCCAAGAGAACTCGACGATACCGGGACACACCTCCGCTATGAAATCGTAAGAGGCATTCTCAGGCGCCACTGCGTCTTGCCCATTCACGTGAACGCCGAAGCTATCGATGTATTCCACGACCTCGATTTCGCAGAAATGGCCATCGCCATTTC
>JASFVG010000076.1:0-13619 GCA_050049955.1 Anaerolineae bacterium
GATCCCCATTTGCGGCTGGATCGTGGCCGCCCTTCTGGGCCTGGTGATGGTGCCTGTTCTAGCCTGGTTGATGCTCGTCGCGAGCCATCTGTATGGCCAGATAGCCCAGACCGGGCAAGCGGGTACCCCCGTCGCATAGCCGCGATGGCGCCGCAAGCTTTCCTCAGCCTGGCCACGGCCTTCGGCCTTTCCGCGGCCGCCGGGCTGAACGCCTACATCCCCCTGCTGATCGTGGCGGTCCTCTCCAAGACGACGGCCCTGGTCACCCTCAACGAACCGTACGACGCACTTGGAAGCTGGTGGGTCATCGGAACGCTGGCCGTGTTGCTTGTCGTCGAGATCCTGGTCGACAAGGTACCTGCCGCCGACACGGCCAACGACATCGTCCACACCTTCATAAGACCGGCAGCCGGGGCAATCCTGTTTGCTGCATCCACCAGCGTTATCGGCCTGCATCCCGTCCTAGCTGCCGTTTGCGGCGTCATCCTGGCGGGCGGTGTGCACGTCGCGAAGGCCGGTGGCCGCCCGGTGGTGACCGCCACGACGGCCGGTATCGGCAACCCCATTGTAAGCACTATTGAGGACATACTTTCTGCCGTGACCTCGCTGGTGTCGATTGTCGCACCGTACGTCGTTTTGGGATTGGCGATCATCGCAGTATCGCTTCTCATCTGGCGGCACGAGAGCCGGCGCAGATCTCGCTGAGAAGCCCCCGGCGCCGGCGCGGGCGGTGCCTCTACGAGTCCAGCGGCCGCAAGGGGCTTTCCGACAGGGAGTTGAGTTGCGGGTTGCAGCCTGGGCCTGCCTCCCATCGGCGACCAGGCACGCTCGACCGCCTCGCGTAATCATCGTGTAACGCTTCTGGTATTGAACTGTTTGACAAGATGGTGTATAATGGATTGTTAAGCTCTGCACCGCACCCAGTGTCCCGGGCCCGATCTAGGTAAGGAGGTTACCTATGCGAAGAGTCCTCATCGCCCTCGGACTCGCTCTGTTCCTGGTAGTGCTCGTCTCGACGACGGCATATGCCAGGCCAGCCGAGTGGTACACCGTCACCTACCACACTGTCAAGCCGGGTGAAACACTCTACTCCATCGGCCGACTATACGGGGTGTCGCCGACGGCCATCGCCTCGTACAATGGGATAGCCAATCCCGACTACATATACTCGTGGCAGGTGCTGGCCATCCCCAATGCCTATGGCTGGGGGTACCATCCCTACCAGCCCTACCGTCCCTACCATCCATACTATCCCTACCGCCCGTACCGTCCGTACCATCCGTACTATACTTGCACCTGCAGATGGCACCACACGGTGGTTGCGGGTGAGAACCTCTATCGGATCTCACTTCACTACGGTGTGAGTATGTGGCACGTCGCGCGCTGCAACGGTCTTCACAACGTGAACTACGTCTGGGCCGGTCAGAGTCTGTGCATCCCGTAGGCTAGCCTCAAGTTCCTTTCGTTGACGCCCGGCCAAAGACCTCTCTGGCCGGGCGTCTTCGTTCTTCCCATTGACGGCCCCAGCGTGTGGCAGGGTAACGGGCCGGCCACGGGTGCCCGGAGCAGCCGGAGGGCAGTTCGATGTGACCACCTGCAGTCGAGTCTCGACAGCAACCGGAATGCTCACGGCTGCCCTTATCATCCTCTATCTTCCCCACGCGGTGCTACGCTCCGAGGCCACAAGGACGCCCACGCCGCCCGAGTGCCCGGCCGCTGATCCGCTCAACCACCAGCTTTACTTCCCACTCATCACCCGACCGCCGTCGTGCCCGGCCGCCTCCAACGAGCAGTATGTAGGTGGAATCGCCTATCAGCGCGACTTCGATGACCCTGTGCGGCCTGCAGCTGAACACGCCGACAAGAACATCGAGCTACGGGGATACACGCTCAACGACGACCCATACGTGGAGCACGGCCTCGTAGACTATGGATCCGACGATGACACCCAGCCGCCTCAGCTGGCTACCCTGTTCGATCCGCCCCGGGTTCCAGCGTTCCCGACTGTCTACCGGATTCACCAATGGGACTGGGCACCCTCCCCAGCGCCCGGTGCCCGCGAAGGGCCTATCCAAGACTACCCCGTCACAGCCCTGGGCATGGAGACAGCATGGGGCGAGCCGGTACACGTGCCCCAGTCCGGGTACAGTATCGGCGGAGACCCTGCGATGGAGGTCCTTGTTCTCTACGCTGACGAGGACACTGTCACACTCAGGTATACGCGTGACGATAGCTCGGCACCCGCGGGCTACACACTTCACATCGACAACGTCTGTACCGACCCCAACTTGCTGGCGCTGTACGACCAGCTCGACGACCCCAACGGACCACGCTACGTCTACACCCCACCCGGCCAACGCCCGTACACGTATCCGCTGCCCAATCTCGCGGAGTCACAACTGCTTGGCACAGGACGCGGTGAGGAGATGGTTGTCTCGATTGCCGACACGGGCTCGTTCCAGGACCCACGCTCCATGAACGAGTGGTGGCAGATCCGGCCGGGCCACGTGGGCAGTGGCGAGGATAGTAGCCCTATCAACTATACGAAACGACCGCTGGGGAAGTCGCTCCCGAGCCCGCCGGTTGCGGTCGGGCGCAAGCCGTACCCTCGATCTATGGATCCTCGCCGCCAAGCAGAAGGGGTGCGTAGACACGGCACGGGACGATCTCGACCCACACTGGTCTCTCATACTTCCGGTACTGGCCATCGTCGATGAAAGCCACGCCGTACAGTGTGCGTGCGACATGCGCGGACGCCGGGTGCAGGTCAAACACCAAGGTGGCCTGGCTACCCCCAGGAATCGCCCCGCTCCAGGTGATGGTTTCGCTCGCCGTCTGGAGGCCGTCGTCGATCTCCAGCAGCCGCTTGGACCCCGGCGCGTAGTAGCCCGGAGGATGAATGGAGGCTGTCGCGGGGTCGGCGGTCTCCGGGCCCGAATTCACGAGTGCAAGCGTGCAGCTGACTGCATCACCTGGCCGAGCTATGGCTGGGTCGCAGCCCAACGAGGATCGGGAGAGATCTGGAGCTCCGATGTCCAGGACTGCGGCCCGATCGAAAGCCACTTGCTGGTCCTCAAGCGTGATGCGCGAGCTGTTGGCGATGGAGTCCCCGGGCAGCGTCCCCGCCTGGATCGTAACCCGGTACGCAAGCGTCACCGCTTCGCCAGGCTGGATTGAGCCGCGCCACGAGACACGTCGAGCCTGTTCCTCATAGGTCCCCGGTCCGACGAGGCTGTTCTCATCAAGGACGACCGCGGCCGGGAGCGTGTTTGACATTGAGGCCGTCACGAGGCTAGAGTCGTCGTTCCGCAGAGCGATCGTATACGTGACGACATCACCTGGGCCGGCACTTCGTGGGTCGACACTCAGCGTCGAGCGGCCCAACCAGGACAGCCAGCCGACAGCCCGCTCCATCAGGGGAGCACGCCGATCCGGCCCCAGCGCTTCGAAAGGGAAACCAAAGAACACGGCTGAGTGGCCACCGTCGCGGTGGGCAAGCGCGACGGCCTGATTATTCTGGTCGCGGAACACCACGCTGGCCCCAGGAGCAGGGAGAACGCCATCCGACCAGTTTTGATACCCCCAAGGATAGTGAAGCGGACAGACTCCCAGCCCATCGCCGATGAGGTCTTCTGAAACACCGACGACCTCGGTCGGCGTTATGTCCTGCGTGTAGGACAGGATGCCCAGGTAGCGCCTATTGAACAGATCGTCGTGGTAGTAGAGGTAGTCCTGCGATGACAGGAACAGGCTCCCGCCGCCGTCGAGGTAGGCCTCGAGGGCGCCAAGCTCATCAGATGTGATCGGCGCGTACCAGTCGTATCCAGTCCACCAGACCACCGTAGGATAGTGCTTCAGCACCTCAAGGGGTGGCCCGAGGACGTGGCCGTTACCGCCTGCGAGAGGCGGCTGCCATACGTCGTAGGGGAGTTGAGCGTTCGCCATTACCTCTTCGTAGGTTGCCCGCTGGTCGTACCAGCGATCGTCATCGACCAGCAGAATGGGCGCCGGCGCTTTCGTCGCTAGGGCGGCGGTGACTGACAGGGTCGGCGAAAGCGAAGAATGGACGCTCAGAATGGCCAGGTCACGGCTATCCCACGGCACGGTAGGCGGAATGGTGACACTGATGGCCACGGTCGCCGACGTGCACGGGGAGAGCATCAGCGTCGAGGTGCTGAGCTCGGTCGGCCAGGTCGTGCCGGTGATCGTCAAAGCGACCTGCTCGGTGTCAGGGCGCCCTATGTGACGCACCCGCACCGCGTGTGTGACGACGGACCCGGGCGGACCAATGCCTAGTTGGGACGCTGGCTGGATCTCTAGGCCCACACCGGGCGGTGCAGCCGCCAACCAGTCCAGGGTCCTATCCATAAGGGTTCTGCGCTGGGAGGCATCGCTAATCCCTTCAAACCCGAAAGGCAGATAGACCGCGCGGTAGTCGAGACACGTGCCAGCGCGCAGCCCGCCGCACCCGCTATCATTGTACATGAGTACAGGCGCCGCTCCATCGGGGTCCGCAACAGACACCACATCGGGATAGTCCTGGTTGTCTGCACCGCCGGGACCCGCGATGGTTATGGTCAAGCCGGCGTAGATATCCCCCTTCATACCGTACAGCACCCTCGTGGGCGCACTGTCCGAGTCGAATTGGGCCTTGAGATAGTCGGTGTAGTACTCATAGGGTGGCGACCAATAGCCTCCCCCGTCCCACAGGCCGACATCCTGACCAGTCAAGAGCAATCGCCCGCTGCCTCTCAAGTACGCAGCCAAAGCCTCGCCAGCGCCGATGTAGCCGGGTGCATCTCGCGGAGCGGTCCAGACGACGATATCGTAGGGCGCGAGGTCAGACGCCACTGGACTATCATCGGGCAGATGCCGGATCGGCCACTCCTCATAGGCGTAGGCCAGCCCGTCGAGGGCCTGGCGGAAGTACACCGCCTGACTCTCGTAGTACCACCCGCCGCTGTCCACCAGCAGGATCGACGGCGCGGGCGGCAGGGTGAGACTGACGACACTCGTCTTGCCCACGCTGACGGCGGCGGTCGCCGTGACCACCCGGTAGCCAAGCCGCTTCGCCTCAACGCTGTACGTGTGGGCCGGCAGGGAGAAGCTGTGGGTGTGGGTTAGGAGCACGTATGGCGTGTCCAGTACTGAGACCGTTGCTGTAAGCGGTACTTGACCGGAACCATCGCTGACCTGAACGACCAGCCTGCCCACGGGCTTTGGCGTGAGTGTCAGGTCCACCACCTCCGTGGCACCAGCCACCACCTGCACGCCCGCGACTGTGGCGGACTCGTGGCCAAACGCCGACGCTGTAACGTCGTAGATCCCTGGAGAAAGCGCCAGTCGGTACCTGCCATCAGGGGCAATCACCTGAATCCCTGCCCCATTCCCGTGCCACGGCTTGGCGGTCACCGCCGCACCTTCGATGAGGCCGAGGTCGTGGAAGCCGGGCTCCGAGACTGTGCGCACGATACCGGTCACGAAGCCCGATTGGGCCAATGCCGATACGGCGGCGAAGCCATCGACACGCCCCCATCCAGTGTCGTTGTTGGGAATCGTCGTTCCGAGAGGTACCACGGTGCTGGTGATCAGCTGTACGGTGCGCGTGATGCTCAGGGTCGGACTCACACCGCGCAGCAAGGCTGCCACCCCTGAGACGTGAGGCGTGGCCATGGAGGTACCCATCTCCGACGCATACGCCGCCCCTGGTTGGCTCGATCGGATGTGAACACCCGGTGCAGCCACCAGAGGGCGCGTATCCCCCCACGGGGAAGGACCCCGGGCGGAGAAGTTGGCCACCTCATCGTACTCGTCGACCGCGCCCACGGCCAAGGCCTCCGGGAGAGAAGCTGGGGAGCCGACTGTACCTATGCCCGGACCCTCGTTACCGTTGGCAAAGACAGCAAGGATGCCCGCAGCCCGCAGCGCCCGCAGGTCATCCTGGAAGGTCGTCAAGGCGCCATTCGTGTTAGACCACGAGCAGTTGACCACATCGGGCGCCTTGGCGGGATCGCCTCCGGGCGCAAGCAGCCACTCAAACCCGGCGTGTACCCAGGAGTCATAGCCATAGCCCTGGCTGCTGAACACTCTGACGCCAATCCAGAGTGCGCCAGGGGCCACGCCGATCCCGCCGCGACCCACGGCAGTCCCCATTGTATGCGTGCCGTGGCCGTGCCCATCGACCGGGTACAGCGCGCCCAGGTCGGTTGCATCGTGCCAGCTATGCGTGTGATTAGAGGGGCCGTGAGGGTTGAAGCCCCGGTAGTTCCACTTCAGCGCGGGATGTATCCAGTCAACGCCCGTATCCATTCCGGCCACCACCGCCCCGGTGCCCGAGATGCTGAGCGCGTGCCAAACCTCATCCGCCCGGATCCGAGAGACATTCCATTCGACGGAATGCGCAGCGTCTGCGGCCCCGGTGGGTGGGCGGGTCGCGGGCTCCAAAGCCAATGGGTAGAGGGCAGACTCTGCCGGGTCTTCGTCGATCCAGCGGCGCCACCGGTCAAGCTCGATGGTTGAGACGGAAGGCATCGTGCCCAGCGACCGGACCACCGCAGGCGTTGCACGGACTGCTATGGCGTTCGTGATCCAGAACTCGCGGTAGGCAGCCACTTGCCCAGTGCCGCATTGTTCATCCAAGTAGGCGCGGACTGCCACCTGAGCTCGGCTTGCAGCGTCTTGAAGTGCACTGACCAGTCGGACACGGGATTCCCCACGCTGGACGGTGCCCCGCGGGAACTCACTGGTTTGGGAAGGCGCCCGAATGCGCACGATGACGCCCAGCAGCTCATCCTCGCCGGCTTGGAGCAGCGTGCGTCTCAGGGCCGGCTCGATGGCCAGTTGACCCGACTGCTTTGGTTCCGTCAGGGCCCGGACACTCCAGGTCCAGCCGGGAGTGAGGTTGAAGACCGATGCCTCCCCCGGCCGGAGCCGCCCTTGGGCCGGTACGGTGAGGGTACCGTCGCCCGCATTCCTGCTGGCCCCTGCGGGATGGGAAGCTGAGATCCCATTGGCAAGCAGCCAGATCAGGAGTATCATACCTGCGCGGCGGTAGTATCGCTTCAACAGATTTGCCCCGCTTGCACCCTTCTGAGGGTCCGCCTGCTGGACTGCGGCGAACTACCGGTGATTATACACCGTTGACCGCGATACAGAAAAGCAACCTTGACTGACGCAGGAGGTGCCCTGGTGCTGACAGATAGTCTGCCACGCGTCCCCATCGCTCACCTGCCCACCCCACTAGAAGAGCTGCCCCGACTCACCGCCTTGCTCGAAGGCCCCGAGCTCTGGGTTAAGCGAGATGACCAGACAGGGTTGGCCACCGGAGGGAACAAGACACGAAAGCTGGAGTTCCTTGTGGCGGACGCGCTGAATAGTGAGGCGGACACGCTTATCACGTGCGGGGCAGCGCAGTCGAATCACGCTCGACAGACAGCCGCTGCTGCCGCAAAGTTCGGACTCAACTGCGTGCTCGTACTCAAGGGGGAAATGCCGGAGCAGGTTCAGGGCAATCTGCTGATCGACCGGATCGTCGGTGCGCGCGTAGTCTCGGCAGCGGCCCAGCCGACCCGTTCGGCCGCCCTCGACGCGACCATGGAGTCCGTCGCCAACAACCTGCGGTTGGAGGGGCACCGACCCTACATCGTGCCTTACGGAGGCAGCAACAGCGTGGGCGCAAGCGGCTACGTCGCCGCTATGGAAGAGCTGCTCCAGCAGTCTGAGGACGCCGATCTAGTCTTCGACCACATCGTGTTTCCATCCTCCAGCGGCGGCACGCAGGCCGGTCTCGTTGTGGGCGCGAAAGCACTCGCCTACAACGGCCGCCTTCTCGGCATCAGCGTGGATCCGCCAGCAGCTGATCTGCGCCGCCACCTGGCCACCCTGGCAACCGCCCTGGCAGCCCTTCTGCAGCTCGATCTGCGCCTGGACCCCGACGACTTCGCGGTCAACGACTGCTACGTCGGGGGTGGGTACGCAGTCGTCAGCGACCTGGAGCGGGAGGCAATCCGGACGCTCGGGCAGACCGAGGGCCTGCTGCTCGACCCCGTCTACACTGGACGGGCCTTCGGCGGGCTGCTCGACCTGGTCCGCAACGGCGTCTTCGGCAAGGACGAGAAAGTGCTGTTCTGGCACACAGGTGGCGTGGCTGGGCTGTTTGGCTATACGAAGCGCTTGTAGTTCACACGATTGATGTCTGGCGATACCGTGGCCCTTGTCGCTTCCTTCGCCTACGTATTCGCTGCCATCGGCGTCGCCGAGGGGCTGCGGAGGTGGTGCGGCTACACGGTCGAGTTCACGCGCAAAGTGATCCACGTCTGTGTGGGGATGTGGGCCTACGGCACCGTTTGGCTATTCGATCGGCGCGCGCTGGCCGTCATCCCACCGTTGTGCTTCGTCGCGATCAACGCTGTCTCCTACCTCCATGGTACCTTTGCCGCTATGGAGACCGGCGAAAAGAGTCGCCTGGGGACCGTCTACTTCCCGATCTCCTTCAGCGTCATCATCCTGCTGCTCTGGGACCGCCCACATCTGATGGTGGCGAGTCTCATGCCTATGACGTGGGGGGACGCACTCGCATCCGTCGTGGGCCGGCGGGTCGGCCGGCGGACCTACACTTGCGCCGGCACCACGCGCTCGTTGGAGGGGTCAGTCGTGTTCTTCGCTGCTAGCTGGGTCGCGACCGCAGTTCCCCTCGCGGTCCTCGGTCAGGCGTCGTTGGGTACGGCTGAGGCCGCAGCTGTGGCGGCCGCTACTGCTGCGGGATCGGCTGTTGTGGAGGCAGTGTCACCCTGGGGCATCGACAACCTGAGCGTGCCAGCAATCTCGGCGCTGATTCTGACGCTGCTATTGTAGCCGGCGGACCGTCAGAGCAGGCCTCCGCAGACGGCCTCCAGTTCGCAGCTGGATAGCCCAGTCGACGATTCGAGGCGCGTGCACTTCAGGTGGAGACGCTGAACCCCCTACCGTTGCGCGGGCGACCGGCGAGGATAGGGCTTCGGGGCAACTATCACGTTCTGTCCAGCTTCCCCAATGCAGCACCGATTCGCGCCAAGGCAAGCTCGATCCTGTCCATCGAGTTGGCGAAGCAGAGCCGCAGATATCCCTCGCCGCCTGGGCCGAAGGCAGTGCCAGGCAGCACAGCCACGCCAGCCTGCTCCAACAGGTAATCGGCCATCCAATCAGAGGTACGTCCGAACGCTGTGATGTTCGGGAAGGCATAGAAAGCCCCCTGCGGGCGCTGGCAGCGCAAGCCGGGAATCGCGTTGAGGCCACCAACGAGGGCATCCCTCCGCCGCTGGTACTCGGAGACCGTTGCATCCACCTGTTCCTGTGGGCCGGTCACAGCCTCCAGGCCGGCATACTGCGTGAAGGTCGCCGTGCAGCCCACGGAATGCGTGAGGAGCAGGCCGATCCTTCTCGCGAGAGCCTCTGGCATGATCCCGAAGCCAAGACGCCAGCCCGTCATGGCATAGGTCTTGGAGAACCCATCGCAGATCACGGTGCGCTCCCGCATGCCCGGGAGGCTGGCGATGCTGTGCACAGACGCGCCGTCAAACGCAAGACGCATGTAGATCTCATCAGTCAGGACCCACGCGTCGTGGCGGCGAGCTGCCTCGGCAATGTGCTCCAAGACCTCCCTGGGGAGCACGCCCCCTGTCGGGTTGCCAGGCGAGTTGATGATGATGAGCCGCGTGCGATCGCTGACGGCCCGATCGAAGGCATCCAGGTCGAATGCAAAACCCGTCTCTTCGCACAGGGGAATCGGGACTGCCACGCCGCCGGCCACGCCAATCATCGCGCGGTACGTGGGGAATCCGGGGTCGGGCGTGATCACCTCATCGCCGGGCTCGACCAGGGACAGTGTGGGGAAGAACAGCATCGCCTTGGTCCCGGGCACCACGACCACTTCAGAGGGCCGTACCTCGGTTCCGCGACGGCGACCGGCATCCTCGGCGATGGCCTCGCGTAGCGCGCCGACGCCCGACGGGGGATTGTAGCGGGTGCGTCCCTCCTGTATGGCCCGGATTCCAGCCTGGGCCACGTTGTCGAAGGTCGGCACGTCGGGCTGACCGATCTCCAGATGGACAATGTCGCGGCCCTGCGCCTCCAAAGCCTGGGCCCTGGCAAGCACCTCATACGCCCCTTCCGGGGCCAAGTGGGTCACACGTTCAGCCAGTCTCATGCCTTGAGCTCCTCACACTTACCCAAACGAGCACGCGATGGGGTCAAATCCGGGGCCTATCACTGCCATGCCGAAGGCGCTGTTCGCCTAGCCCTTGTGAGCAGCAATCCCCTCTTACTTCAAGCGGAATCCAGACGGGAAGGGATCGCTAGGATCAAGAACGAAGCGGTGAAAGCCTGTCAGGTACGCGCTGCCGGTTATCCGGGGGATTACGGCGGTATACGGACCCACCTCGGTTTCCCCCACGATCTCCCCGCTGAACCTTGTACCGAGAATGCTCTCGGTCACAAACGATTGGCCAACCTTCAACCGTCCTTGGGCATGGCGCAGAGCCATCTCCGCCGATGTACCGGTGCCACATGGAGACCGGTCGACCATGTGGTCGCCCAGGATGACGACGTTGCGGCTGTCAGCGCCTTGAGTGCCTGGCTCGCAGTAGAACCTCAAGTCGATCATCCGGTCGATGTGTGGAAGCACAGGATGCCGCACCTGGACGGTCTCATTCGCTACCGCCAGAACGTGCATACCGAGGGTGGCGAGCCGCGCCGCGTTCGCCGGTGAAAGCTCAATCGGAACGGTACGGGCATCGACGAAGGCGAAGAAGAGCCCTCCGAATACGACGTCGATGGTGAGCTCACCGATGCTAGACACATCAAGCACAACGCCCGAGCGGTAGACAAAGGCTGGCACGTTGTCGAATGAGACTGACGCGACGCGACCCTCTGAAACCGCCGCATACGCGCGTACAAGGCCGGAAGGTGTGTCTAGCGTGACAAGCGTCTCCGGCTCGCGCACGGGGAGCATCCCGGTCTCCAGAACTGTGGTCGCCGTCCCGATGACGGCGTGGCCGCACATTGGTTCGTAGCCTTGGTTGTCCATGAAGACGACGCCGATATCGGCTTCCGGCCAGCAGGGCGCGGTCAGGATAGCGCCGAACATGTCCTTGTGACCACGGGGCTCGAGCAGGAGGAAGCCTGGCAACCACGATAGGTGCCTCTGCGCGTAGGCAAGCTTCTCCGACATGGTCCCGCCGCGGAGCGGCTGCAGGCCGCTCGTCACCAGGCGCGTGCACTCGCCTGCGGTGTGGGAGTCGATGGTAGAGATGACTCTGCTGAAGGCTGCCACTAGCATCCCCTTATCAAGGGTCAAACCGACTCAGGTCGTACAGAGCGTGGCGCAGTGGAGGCACACAGCCGCTAGGGGAGAGACGCCTCCGCTCGTGTCACGACCGCATTGATCGCCCGGGCGACACCCGCCGGCAACGGTTCGGGTTCGTGCCGCTCCATCAGCTCGCACGCTCTCGCGCTAACGCGGTCCTCGAACCGCCGGTCGGACGCCTCCCACGTTTCCGCGCCACCGCGGTACAGCAGTCCAGGATACCAGACGTCGCCAAAATGCTCGAATGTGTGTTGGTGCGTTACGAACTCGCCACCAGGCCCGACCTGCCGGATGACATCCAGTGCCAGGTCCTCATCCCCGACAGCAACCGGTTCCAGGAGCTGATGGAGCATCGAAATGATCTCACTGGTGGCCACGATCATCGCTGGCATCACAACGGTGGCGTTGCCAAGTAGGCCTACATCGTGTACGAGGTTGGCGCCCGTGAGACACGCCATCATGCAAGACGAGGCAGCCTCGAGCACTGCCTGTCCGTCCAGTATCTGGGCATCGCTCGTACCCGCCGTTCCGAAATTGGGAAGATCGAAGTGACGGGCCATCTCCGCCATCAAGGCGTTGCCACGCTGGAACTCCGGCGCGCCATACGAGAAGATCGTCGTCTTCATGTCCATGATCGAAGCCATCCCGCCAAAGATGAAGGGTGCACCGGGTCTCTTGAGCTGATGGACGACCAGCGCGCTCAAGGACTCGGCGCAGAGTTGCACGATGATCGCCGAGGGGCTCATCGGCGCGGTGCCGCCCATCGCGGCGAAGGCGGAATAGACGACCGGGATCCCGTGTTCGGCGCAGCAGAGGAGCTTGCGGATGGAGTCATCCGGATGCAGAAGCGGCGAGACAGGCTCCGCATAGATGATGAGGGCAGGCCGCTCACGCAGCACTGCCTCCCCGCCCACGGCAAGGGCAACCATCTCGCGAGCATCGACCAGCGCCTGAAGCGTTACCGGCATCGCCATGACCGGCTTGGAGGACTGGAGAAGGCACTGGGCCAACGAAACGCGGTCGGCGACAGCGGCTGGCCGATCCGACAGCATGCCAGAAGCAGTCGTATAGCTCAGGTTCTCCAGCGCGTCGATCAGCCGGGCAATGCGGCCCGCGTCCGCCTCGGTACAGGGGCGGCGCACACCTGTCTCGGGATCGAGGACATCGGGCGCATCGGTGTGGGCACCGAAATAGGCCGCCGTCCCCCCCAGGTCCATGACCCGGTCGCCGTGACGGGAGTAGATGGGGATGTTCGATGGCGCAGATTCAAGGGCTTGTTGGACGAGGTCAGCGGGGAAGTGCACACGGTCCCCCTCGATGCGGGCACCTGCGCCGTGGAGCAACTCCCTTGCCTGCGCCTCGGTAAGCTTCACGCCCACGCCCTCAAGAAGATCGAGGACAGCGAAGGCGATCCTGGCACGCCGTTCGTCAGATAGCACGCGGAACAGCAACCTCGGTCCCTCCTTATCTACACGTGTTGGCTAGCGAACCAGACCTACGCGGCCTGCGCCAGTATGCGTAGCAGCTGCTCCTTCTTCTCCCGTGCAAGCGGTTCGCAACGGTAGTCCTTGAGGATCGCCTTGACCTTCCCGTTCAGCCGCTGGCCCAACCGCGTGCCACCGCGCTCCACCCAAGTTTGGCGGATTTCGCGGCTCATAAGATCTGGATACCAGAAGTCCCGGAAGCGAGCCATCGTCGCGTCCGTGTTCAGGAAATGCCCGCCCGGACCGACTTCGCGCAGCTCGTCCAGCATCAGGGTCTCGTCCGTCACCTCAATCCCCCTCATGACGCTGTCCGTCATGGCGATCAACTCATCGGTGAGCACGATCATCTCATAGGAGGTCGTGAGACCGCTCTCGAGGTACCCAACGTCGTGAACGAGGTTCGCACCGGTGAGCCTGGCCATGATGACGGATAGCATCGCCTCGGCAGCCGCCTGCTCGTCCACCACCTTGGCGTCGGAGCACCCTGCATATCCCCAGGTCGGCATGCCGTACCAGCGGCCCAGCTCGGCGACGGCGGCCTTGGTAAGCTGGAACTCCGGCCCACCGTAGCATATCTGCGTCGACTTCATGTCCATATGGTGGAGACCAGCACCGAACACGAAGGGTGCTCCTGGCCGTGTCATCTGGTGGACGACCAGACCACTCAGGATCTCGGCCAGCGACATCGCCAAACCCCCGGCAATGGTGATGGGCGCCGTCCCACCCATAAGCGGTCCGGGCGAGTAGACGATGGGGAGTTCGCATTTCGCCATAAGAAGCAGCTTGTCAATTGC
>JASFVG010000077.1:0-13575 GCA_050049955.1 Anaerolineae bacterium
CAGGATCTTCCGGGTTTCGGTCATCATGATATGGGCCGCGAAATCCTCGTGCTCGTAGGCAAAGGTCTCGACGGCCATTGTCACCGTCGGGGAGATGCCCCAGCGCTGGGTGATGGTGGCCGTGCTTGTCACGTCGAACCGCGAATCTATCTCGCTGATCGTGATGTCGCGCAGGCCATCCCCGTCATCATCCCGTCCAGTCATGAACGTGGCACCGAGCCCGTGGGCCAGCTTCCATAGGAAATCGTCGTACATGCGGTCCTCGTCGGACGGTTCTTCGGCCGGGTCCTCGAACACGATAGCAACCTCCAGGCCGTGGTCCTCACGAACCGACAGGCCAGTGAGATACCACTCGTCCAGGTACGTGTAGACGACCTTGGTTTGATCCAGCAGCCAGTTCTCGTCGTCGCTGCACGGTCGCTCGGTGCACTGATCCACCAGCATCTGCACCAGCCACACCACGCGTACCGTCTGGGTGTCGCCCCAGTCCTCGCTTTCGGGCCAGTAATGCATCCGCGCAGAGAATGCCACCCGGTCACCGCCGGTCTCGTCGTTCACCAGCCCAAGGGGCACGTAGGCCAGCAGCACACCGTCCTCGTTCTTCTCACGCACTGTGATGCCGTAAGGCCTCAGAGGTGCCGGGTCAATCATCTGGTCGTCGTAGGGGCCGTTGATGACGTTGCCCAGGTTCGCACATGCAGACTGCCCACCATCCGATACGGTGAGGATTCGCTCACTGTTCGCCAGGTCGATCAGACTGCGGTCGCTGATGGTGCCCGTATCGCCGCTGATGACGTCGGTGAACGTGTATTCCGTATCTCCTGCCTCCAGGCAGGAGCCGTCCTGGATCTCGACGTCGTAGGTCCCTGCTCCCTCGAAGGTGAAGTCCAGCTGGATGTCGTCCCCGTCCTGGACCAGCATGACAGTCCCCGTGATCTCGCCCTCAACTCGCGCGCTGATCTCCGGATTGGTGAGCTTCAAGGGAACCGTATCGCCTGTCATCTCGATCTCCATCATGGGGATCAGGCGCATGTCGCCGTTGTCGGCATTGGGCGCTACGCGCTCCCCCCCCGACTCCACATCGGCGAAGGTCGAGTTGTTTCCGCTCTTGCGGTGAATCTGTCCTTCCTCGTCGCCGCTGGGCCAATCGAACACGTTGAGAGCGTGCCACAGATGCTCCTCGTTGTCGGGGCGCAGCTGGAAGTCCACGAAGGCTGGCTCACCGGGCTCGAGGTCACTGACGATCAGGGCCAGGGGGTTGTCATCGTTGAACGGCGAGCCGTTGTTGTCCATCCAGCTGAAGGGAGACAGATCCATGCGATCGGGGACGCCATCGTCGTCGTTGTCGTGGTCGAACACATCCGGTGTGCCATCATTGTCGGTATCCTGGCAGGCGGAAGCGGGAGATGGGCCGTCCTCGATCAGTTGCGGACACTCCGCGGTATCCGTGAGCCCGTCGTCGTTGGAATCGGGGTTGTTTGGGTCAAGATACCACATGCCGTTGTCGTAGAAGCCCGCCACCTCGACGTCATCGGTGATCTGGTCGACGTCGGAATCCTTGGCCTCCAGATCGGTACCGAGGCGGGATTCCTGGAGATCTGTCAGGCCGTCGTCATCACAGTCGTCGTCATCGTCACACGGGTCATCGTCGTTCGGCACACCGTCCTCATCATCGTCCTCCGTTGTCTCGGCGGAGGCCGGGGACTGGGCCCTGGAAAGGGGAGCGGCAATCCCGAGGGCCGGATCGGCCCCCATGTCGCTGACCAGGCTTGCAGCAGATTCGCGGGCTTTCTCAGCCGCGTCCGGATCCTGGCGCGGGTTCCAGTCGGACCCGTTCAACAGCTCCAGTGCCTCCTCGGCCTCCTGCTCCTCCTCAAGCCGCCGCTGCTGTTCGGCACGGTCCGCTGCGAGCCTCTGCGAGAAGGCGTGGGCCTGTTGGCCCTGAAGGACCGGGGTCACCACCATAGAGCCGATGATGGCGAGGATGAGTGCAGCGTAGGCGACTTTCGACCGCCGGAGCGCCACAACCATGCCCAGCATCCCGAGGGTGCCCACCGCCAGGCCGCCCTGCTGCCGCAGGCGCCTCCCCCCCTCAGGCGTCTGCGGCAGGCCAAGCGTCCGGCTCACCCGGGCCAGCGGGCGGGCGGCGGCGACCAGCCGCCGACGGTCAAACCCCGAGAAGTCCGTCTTGATGTCCGCCTCCTGGCGCTCGCCGTCCCGCCTCTGAGGGTACTCAATGTGCAAGCTGAGCCGGAGCGGGAGCCCGTCGCCGTCAATCCACACCTCTCCCTCGCCAATCGCGTTTCGGAATCGCTCCGAGGTGTCGAGATGGAGCCCTGCGGGGAGCTCCCCCTTCTCCCGCAGATAACCCTCCAGCTGGTCGCGCATATAACCGGCGACCCGCGGGCCATTGAAGTCAAATGCATACCGGGTCGCCCGGATGGCCTGTCGGTCACCTTGCGAACCCGGAAAAGAGCGGCTCTCGGTCCCAACCTCGCGCAGGTTGTTGGCCCCGACGAGATAACCCATCAGGTCGTTGCCAGGGGCGAAAACGGCAGCCTCCCCATCAGTCTCCCGCCACGGCCCGCCGGCCTCACGGACGTAGGCCCGACTGCCCTCAATGCGCAGCTCCACACCATCCTGCGCGGGGAACACGCTGCCGCCGCCAGGCCACAGCGTCAGGTGCATCGTGCTCTCCGGTAGATTCGTCTCGCCCTCCAAGTACGTACGCTCCTCGCGACTGCCCCGCCCCACGTTTGCCAACGTCGGCGCGGGATGGGTCGTCTCGACCACCGTCGTGCTGAAGCGGTAGACGCCGGCATCCTGCGCTCGCTGCCACGCAGCGCTCACGGGGTCCTTGACGAAGGGGGATTTGCCGGTCGCGGCTGTGGTGGCTGGATAGCCCAGCAGCAGCGCGGCAATCGCGCATAGTGCTACGAACAGCGACCTGGGGGACCTTGAGCGTGTCATCACTGCCTCCTAGCGAGCCCTCCGTGCCTGACCGGGTTCCTCTGGAAGAGGGTGTCAGGCTGGCCCTAGCCCTGGCGTAGGTTCCTATGACTAGGTGCTGCGAAGCGGATGGCCGAGTCTACTGGAGATCGGAATTCCTGTCAATCCCGGGCTCCTGTGGCCCGCCCCCCGTTTACAGCCCCGCCCTCAGGCCTCCAAGGGGTCCTTAATCCCGGCGGACCACGCCTCCAGCGCTCGCAGGGGGCACTGGACCGTCGCCGACCACGCCACACGGCCCTTTCTCCGCCTACAGGCTGAGGTTACGGTCGCCCTCTGGCCCCGTCACCTCCCCAGCATACCCCCCAGCAACGCAAACGCCCCTGAACCGGAGTCCAGGGGCGTCTGAGAAAGCGCCCAGATGTCGACGGAGCCGTCCCTCACGGTCCGGCTACGCGATCAAGCTAGTACAGGGTCAGCCTACGACAGACGATCTCGTCCCGAAGATCGTGCACGGTCGCCAGCCGGTCGTCGAGGAGGGCTTCCACGTCAGCCCTCAGGCCGGCCGTGAGGGCCCCATTCACCGCGCGGACAACGGCAGTGGCCATGAGCGGCTCCTCGAGCGGCGCCCCAATCTGTGAGAGGAGATAGACCGACGCCTCGCCGACACCGTCTATCTGCTGGACGATGTCCTTCGCCGCCTCGAGCGCCAACACGTTGTAGACCTTGCCCACATGGGAAATCGGGTTCTTCCCGCATGCTGCTTCCAGGCTGGTCGGGCGGAAGGGTGCGATGACCCCGTTGACCCGGTTGCCGCGCCCCACCGCGCCGTCGTCGCCCATCTCCGCTGAGGTTCCGGTGAGGGTTAGATAGACGGAGTCGCTGTCCACGTCGTCGGCGGTGTTGACCACAACCCGAACCTCCCGGTGGTCCAGACCCTCAGCGTACTCCTGGATGGCTGCCTCCGCCGCCTCCCTCGCCTCCACGTACTCCGTACGATCGGAGATCTGTTGGGCAATGAAGGGCAGCGCCACGGTGAGCACCAGACGCCCGTTGCGGCGCATGCCCATCACCTTGACGTCCTCGCCCACTGGAAACTGATCGATCAGATTGTAGTTGATGTACTGGGCGGTCTCAAAGACCGCGTGCTCCAGCCCGGAGCGCGGCCAGTGGCTTACGCCGAAGCTCGTGTCGTTCGCGGTCACCCGGTCGACGACGTACATCAACTCCTTGGCACCGCGGCCGACGTAGCTCTTGATTTCCAGGTGCTGAGCAGGGTCCAGGTAGCGCATCGTCTCCCGCACGTGGTTGGCTGCTGCCTCTTCCGCAATCTGGTCGAGCGGCACCTCCGCGCCCTTGAAAGAGGGCGTACCGCGACCGGCGATCTGGATGCGGATCGGCTTGACCAGCTGCCCGCCGCCGTAGCCCACCTCGACCTCGCCGGCCACCAGCTGCACCTTGTCGAAGTTGTGGTGCAATAGCACGCCCAGGTTCTCCTGGCACCAGCACGTGTACTCGACGGAGATGCGCTCCGCGATGCCGTCACAGAGGCTATCGGGGTGCCCGATGCCCTTGCGCTCCACGATCTCGACCGGGTACGCCTCGATAGAGGGTCCCGTCGCTTCCGTTACCACGATGTTGCGCCTCGTCACTTTGTTGACCTCCTAAACGCTCGTCTGATGACACCGTTCCGCCTCATGAGTCCCACAAGGCACAACGACTGAAGTTGTAAGTACACGTAAATGCAAGTCCAAACGAAAAGCCCCTTCCAGGAGAGAAGGGGCGCAGCCGCACTGGCTTCAGCGCCTCTCATCTTCCAGAAACCAATTCTGCCGGAATTGGCACCTCTCCTTGATCTCAGCCTCAAGGGCGGTTGCCGAGGTTTCATCGGGCCGGTCCCTCCACCTCTCTGGATAAGAGCATTGCCAGGGTATTCAGTTGTCAGCCCGGGGTATTCGGCCCCAGGTTGAGGCAAATGGTACCACGGAACTGCCAGTTGTCAACCCGGCTTGGCTGAGTCACAGCCAACCGCCTCCTACCCGGCCGCGGGTCTGAGCCGCTGGCGGGAACCGAATTGGACCGGAATCGGCCCACCGAGCAGCTGCCGCATCACCATTGGTTAGCCACCGACGCGGGCGGGTTCTCTTGGTATCTGGTGGTTCGTGTGCTATAATCGATTCAGTCCGCACAGCCCATCGCAGCCAATGACGCACAGGACAACGGGAGGCGCGGCCCCAGCAGAGGAGACACGCGCCCAACCGAATGTCCCCGGGGCAGCCGCTCGCTGGGTTGGTTCCCGCCGACCCGTGCCGGCCACCCTCCGTAGAACTGGCTCTTGAGAGTTGAAGGAGAAGCGATATGGACCTCAGAAGAACGGTGACGTCGGTGGCGATGCTTGTGCTTCTCGCCATTGTGGCCGTCGGTGGCTCTGCTATGGCGCGATCGTCCGCCACGTTTCGCGTCGCGGCACCCGACACGCACATCGTCGGCGATACAGCGCCGTTGCTCCAGTACCAGGGGCGACTGACCGATCCCGGCACGGGTGAGCCGGTATCTGACGGAAGCTACACCGTGGTGTTCCGAATCTACGACGTCGAGTCCGGCGGCTCGGCGCTGTGGACGGAGACGAAGGACGTGTACGTACAGGGCGGCGTCTTCAGCACCCCGCTGGGCGCCAGCACGGCCCTCGATCCGGGCCTGTTCAACGGCCAGGCTCTGTGGCTGGGTATCAAGGTGGAAGCTGACGCTGAGGCGTCCCCACGCCAGCCTATGCTCGCGGTGGCATACGCACTGGGACTCCTACCAGGGGCAGAGATGTCCACGAGCAGCAGCTCCGCGGCATTCTCGGTGGCCAACGAAGGCGCCGGCGACGCGCTGCGTGTCGACGGCGCAGCCACCGTGGACGGCGATCTGTCCGTCAGCGGGAGCCTGAGCGGGGCCAGTCACGCTCACGATGGGGATGACATCACTTCGGGCACGGTGGCTGAGGCGCGCATCGATGCGAGCATTGCCCGCGACAGCGAAATCATGCCCAGTGTGCTGAGCAACGACGGCCCCGGCTCCGGGCTAAACGCCGACCAGCTGGACGGTCAGCACGGGAGCGCCTTTGCGGGTTCGAGCCACGACCACGACGGGAGTGACATCGCGACGGGCACGGTAGCCGAGGCGCGCATCGACGCGAGCATTGCCCGCGACAGCGAAATCATGCCCACTGTCCTGAGCAACGATGGCTCCGCATCGGGCCTGGACGCCGACAAGTTGGACGGTCAGCACGCGAGCGCCTTTGCCGGTTCGGCTCACAACCACTGGGGTGAGAGCTGGAGCGGCAGCGGCGTCGGCCTGACGCTGAGCAGCAGCAACACCGATGCCATTGTCATCAACTCGCCGGGCGACGACGGCATTGACATCAATTCGGCGGACGGTGACGGGCTTCGGGTGGACGGGGCAGGCCTCAACGGCGTTGAGATCTGGGATACCACCTACGACGGTGTCCAGGTCAGCTCCGCCGGACGGTTCGGCCTGCAGATCGGTTCTTCGGGGGACGACGGAATCTACATCGGGTCCCCAGGGGATGACGGCGTATACATCTACCAGGCCACCCAGAACGGCATCCGAATTCAGCAGGCCGGGCTGAACGGCCTGGAGGTCTGGGACGCGACGTACGACGGTGTTCAGGTCAATTCGGCTGGGCGGTATGGTGTGCAGGCGAACACCGACGGGACCTACGGCTTCTACACCCAGGACAAGATCTTTGCCGGCGCCGGGTACGACGACATCGCAGAGCACATCGACGCCACGGGTGAGGTGGAGCCAGGCGATGTGGTTGTGATTGACCCTCTCCACGACGAACGCGTCGTGCGGTCCACCAGGCCTTACGACCCGGCCGTCGCTGGCATCATCTCCACCGACCCGGCGATGCTCATCGGGGACTCTGAGACCACGACACCCCTGGCCCTGGCCGGTCGCGTGCCCTGCAAGGTCTCCGCGGAGAACGGCCCGATCCATCGCGGTGACCTACTCACAACCTCAAGTACACCAGGTCACGCTATGAAGGCGACAGATCCGACGCCAGGCACGGTTCTCGGCAAGGCCATGGGCGAACTGGCGTCCGGCACCGGGGTGATTCCGGTCCTGGTGACACTTCAGTAGGGTGCGCAGACATATCATCGCGATCAGGAAGCCGGACCATCGTCTGGAGGTCGCCAGTACAGGAAGGGAGTCGTTGGGCGCATCTCACGCCCCGCTCACGGGCGAACGCCCTGTGGACGTCGCATTCCAGCTGATGGTGCTTCTCCTCTCCATCCTGGGCCCAATCCCAATCGGCTGTGCTGCCCCATGGGTGCCACCGGGGACCCCCTCATCCGTCGACTCGCCTCGGATGACATGCGCCCTGCCCGAGACAGCCTTGATCGTCGGCGAGGAACTGCCTCCTCCCGTCGTGACGATCGACAACACCACCGGAAAAGCGATCGAACTCGTCGGCCCCACGGACACCGTGATCGCCTGTATCCTAGTTCAGCCGGACGGGGCCCAGATCACGATGCGCATCGCGATGCCCACTGGAAGATCGCCGTATGACATGCCCAAGCACCGGCTGGAGGCCGGCGCCAGCTTGAGCTTCACTCCTCGAGGCATCTGGACCTACCGCGACGGGTATGGCTTCGACCCATGCGTCTTCTCCCGGGCTGGAACCTATCACCTCTCCTGCCAGTACGAGGACCTGACATCCAACACCATCACCGTAACCGTGAATTGATAAGCCGGATGTGGACGCACACACTGGGGAATCGCCTCCGGCGGGGAGGAAAAGCGTGGAGCCAGTCCTGTTTCGCTGGCTAGGCGTTGCCGGGATCGAGCTTCGCGTCGACGATCAGGTGCTGGCCATCGACCCCTTCTTCACACGCCCTCCCCTGCGGAGGCTCTTCTTCGGACAGGTAGAGCCGGACAGCGAACTGATCGCGGAGCACATGGAGCGCTGCGACGACATCGTGATCACCCACGCCCACTGGGATCACGTGATGGATGTCCCCGAGCTGGTGAGGAGCACGGGGGCCACGGCCTGGGGGTCGGCGAACGCTTGCCGGTTGCTGGCCATCTGCGGGGTTCCGGCGGAGAAGACCCGGGTGATCCACGCCGGCGACGCCCTTGAACTGGGCCCCTATCGGGTCCAGGTAATCCCGGCCAAGCACAGGTGGGTACCCGCCTTCCGGCCGAAGGATCTCGCACCGGGCCTGGAACCACCTCTACGCCTGAGGGACTACCAAATGGAATGGTGCTTCAGCGTGTTGGTCGCTGTCGAGGGGCTGCGCCTGTTAAACTGGCGGAGCGTAGATTCGGACCCCGCCCCACGCGCGGATGTGCTGTTCGTCGGGCCCCATGATGGGCGCAACCACTACCAGGCCCTACTCCAAGCAGTCCAGCCGCGGCTGGTCATCCCCGTCCACTGGGACGACTTCTTCCGTCCTCTGGAGGACCCGATCCGGCCCTGCTGGAGGGCGCCCCGCTGGGCACTGCCTCCCTTTGGACGCGTCAACCTCGCCAGGCTCAAACGGATGATCCAGCAGATAGACCCTCAGGTCGAAATCCTCATCCCGGAGATCCTCCACCCCTACGACCTCCGCCGCTGCCTGTCAGAGACCCAACGCTCGTAGTCAGGTGGCGTGGACGCCGGAGTACGGTCTATCGTCCATCGTCTGTCGTCCGCCGTCTATCGTCTGCCGTCCGCCGCCACACGCCGGGCAACAGCAGCAGTGCCAACCCCACCGCCCCGAACGCCACCCCGCCCACCACCCCGACCGGCAGCGGCCCCACAAGCGGGTTCGGATCTCCGCGGACGAAGATGACGCCCAGATTGGCCATCCCGTTCAGTGCTGCGTGCCCGATCACGGCCGGCCAGACACTCCCTGCCCTGAAGGTGAGCCATCCCAGCAGCGTGCCCACGGTCAGCGTGAACCACACCATCGCCAGCGGACCCAGGAATGGCGCACCGGGATAGCTCAGCCCGTAGTTGTGCCCCATCAAGATGGCCGGCCAGTGCCATACTCCCCAGATCAGCCCCATCCCCACCATCGCCCTACGCGGGCCCATGCCGAGACCCAACAGTCTAGGCTGCAGATAGCCCCGCCACCCGAACTCCTCGCCGAAGGTGGCGACGCCGTTGATCACGGGCGCAAGCAACAGCGCCTGAAGCACCTGCACCCCGACCAGGACCCACAGATTGAGCTGGCCCGGGTCCACCGGGGTCGCCTCCAGCATCTGCAATAAGGTTGTCAGCTCAGCATCATAGTGCTGCGGAAAGACAAGGAAGTAGATCACCAGCCCGGCAACAGTCAGCACGGCCGGGAGTGCCCAGGCCGCCAGCCAGTACGGCCACCCTCGCCTCAGCTCGGGCCGAAACCGGGTTTCCTGCCAGCCCTCCCTTGTGACCAGGCGTGTCAGGATGTGGGCCAGCGCCGGGGCCCACATCACCGGCCCAGCCAGCAAGACGAGAGCCAGCGTAATCCTCGGCGCCTCGATCAGCACCGGGCTGTCCCGCAGACCGCCGGTCAGGTAGATAGCCAGCGATGCGGTCCAGGCGATGCCGAAGGCAAAGGCCAGGAAGATGATGGCACGGCGGGTATCCGACCTGTCGTTCACTCTAGTACACTCCTGTCCTCACATGTGCCTACCGGGCTTGGAGGGGACTACAACCCCGACCCCTGCCACTGCCCCTACGCCGCGACGCGGGTCACTGACCCGCTCAGAGCTACAGCTGTCTTCACGAGTGCGCGGAGGGGTCTGTGACCCCGACCCAGCACCGAGTTGGGCCTACCCAATCACCACGCTCTCCAGGCCTTCCTCCGGCTTGGGGTAGGCCATATCCAGCCCCTCTAGCACCTCCACCAGCACGCTTCCCACCACCAGATTCCGGTACCACTTCCGGTTGGCTGGGACGATGTACCAGGGCGCCCAATCGGTGCTCGTTCTGCTCAGCACATCCTCGAAGGCCTCCATGTACTGAGGCCACTGCGCCCTCGTATCCAGATCACCCGTGCTGAACTTCCAGGGCTTCTCGTCCAGCCGATCCTGGAAGCGCTCGCGCTGCTCATCCCGGTCGATGTGCAGGTAGAACTTGAGGATCGTCGTGCCCTCGTCGGCAAGCATGCGCTCGAACTCGTTGATGTGACCATAGCGTCGCTTCCATACCTCCGGCGGCGCCAGTCCGGCCACCCGGACCACCAGCACATCCTCGTAGTGGCTGCGGTTGAAGATCACGATCTCGCCCTTGCCGGGCACTTGCTTGTGAACGCGCCACAGGTAGTCGTGGGCCAGCTCCTTTCGCGTGGGCACCTTGAAGTTGGCGACCCTCACCCCCTGCGGGTTGACCCCCTCGAAGACGTGGCGTATCGTGCCGTCCTTCCCGCCGGCGTCCATCGCCTGCAAGACGACAAGCAGGCGCTGCTCTTGCTCTGCCCAAAGCAGCTCCTGCAGATCCTCGAGTCGCTTGTTGAGCGCGCGGAGCGCATCCTTGCCCTCGCCCTTGTCCCCGTCGAAAGCGCTCGTGTCGTTCGGGTCCCAGCTATTCAGGTCGATCTCGCTGCCCGGTCTCACGCGGTATCGATCCATTGTGGCACCTCCTCGGTGGTCCAGAGTATCGGTTGGATCCTGCACTTTGTTTGGCCTCCCCGCTAGTCCGTATTGTAGCACCGATGGACAGGACGCAACATTGGGCAACAGAAGACCTCCGAAGCCAGTGTCGCTGCTCCTGCGCAGGCACCGAACCCCGGAGGTCTGACCCGACCCTCCCCGACCCGAATCGCAGTCTACTCGCTCACCGTCACCTCCGCCGGCGCCTGCACCGCCACCGTTCCCGGGTTGTAGTAATCATACGCGCTCGACGCCGGCGTCTGCGCGCGCATCGGGAACCGCGCCCGCAACCGGGCACTGAACCGCAGGGGTGCCTCCGACGAGAGGTCCTCCACGTACACGATCACCTGCCGACCGGTCAGCTCGTAGCGGGCGATAACGCCCTGCTCCACCAGCCTGCGCAGATCTTCCGTCAGGACGTCGAAGCCGGGCGGAACACCTAGGTCGATGAGTGCCATCCTGACCGTCCCCACCCGGAGCCGTGCCTCCACTTGCACTGTGACCTCGTCGTTGACCGCCAGCGAGGTCCGATCGTAGGAGACGTCGATGGTGATGAGCGGCTCGCCTTCGGGCTGGATTGCCACCCCGTCCCAGGGCACGTAGTAGCAGGTCGCGACCTGGTACATCAGGTTCCCCGCTTCACCGTCCCCCACCCCAATCTGCACCCGGTTGATGCCGCTCGGGGAGAACCCACGATCGAAGGTCACGAGGTGCACCACGTCAGCGTTCTCCTCGTCGATCACGATCTCGTGAGTCTGCTCCTTGTTCAGGCTCACCTGCACTGTAGCCGGACCCTCGGCCTCGCCCCCCCGCCCTGCCGCCGTCAGAAGCGCCTTTAGCGAGAGTATGGTCGCTTGGGTAGTCTGCCACGTCCCCCAGCTATCCTTTCCCTGCACCAGATATGTCAGCGCGCCGCTGACCGCGTCCTGGTGCACATCCGCCCGCATCAGCGCCATGGCCGCCAGGGCCGTCGTCTCCAGGCTCCCGCTCTCGCCGCTGCCGCCCATAAAGGAGCACGTGCCAGTCTGCCAGTAGACCGCACCGCCATCGACCTGCCGCATGTCGTAGAGCCGGTCGAGGACCGCCTGGGTGACCGCGTCCTCGGGATCATACGCGGCCAGCGCGTTGGCCACCAGCGCCAGGCTGTAGGCATCGTCACCATTGGCCGGAGACGCAGACATCGACTCCCGCAGCATACCGATGGCCCGCCCCACCTCTGGGGTGTCCTCGTAGCCAGCCTCGATCAGCGACCAGGTGATGTACGCTGTGGTCGGGACCTTGCTGTCGATATGCCAGTGCTCGGAGTACCCCTGGTCGACCCACGAGCCGTCGGGCTCCTGCCGGTCGAGCAGCCAATGCGCCGTCCGGTCGATCAGCGCCTCGTCCACCGGGTAGACCTCCGCCATATCGGTGAACTCCATCAGGCCGTAGGCGGTCAGGAAGGGATCCGCGGGGGCCTGACCGAAGAGCGAGAAGCCACCACCGTCGACCTCGAAGGTCACCAACCGCTGGTAGCCGGTGGCGATGTACGTCTCGGCCTGCATCTGGGCCTCCGGGGCGTCATAGTCGGTCGCTTCCATGTAGTCGAGGATGAGAACATTCGGGTACGTCGCCGACGTACTCTGTTCGAATCACCCGTGCGGCAGGCGAAGGATCTTCTCCAGTCCCTCCACGACCTGAGCCAGCACCCCGGGGTAGATCTTGACCTCGACCCGTGATGTCCCCGGCACCGCCTCCTCCGGGATGTCGAGCGCAACCTCGCAGCTCCCCCTCAGCCAGTCGCTCTCCGTCAGCCGGATCTCCTTGCCGTTCGGCACCACGTCCACCTCGCGCCGGACCGCGTCGCTCATCATCTCGCCCCAGGCGGTCACCTGGAAGCCCTGCAGGCCGAACTGCGTGACACGGATGGGGAAGTAGACCACCTCGATGTCGTTGGAGCCGATGGTCAGCGTCTGCTCCGCCGGCCCCATCAGCTCAAACCAGTCCTCCTGCTCCACCACCAGCCGGACTTCCTGCTCCTCGGGCAGGTAGTTGAACACCCCCACCGGGATACTGATCTCGTCCCCCTGTGTCAGCGAGACCGGGAGGTCGATGTCGACGAAGAAATCCTGGAAGACCCGCAGCCCGTGTGTGACGAACCCAAGTCGACCATCCTGCGACGAGGCCAGCGCGGTCAAGCGCCACGTGGTGATCGAGTCGGCCATAGGGATCTCCAGCGCCGCGTGTCCCGCTTCGTCCGTCTGCACATCCGGTGCCCAGTAGAGTGTCTCGGGGAACCACTGGCGCAGCCGCGGCGCCTCACCGGCAGCCTGCTGCTCATCCGCTGCCGGCGCCTCCTTCGACTCGGCCTCCGGCATCACAGCCGCCTCCTCGACCATAACGATCCCATCAGCGTTCCACCCCATACCCTCGTTGCCGAGCGCCCGGAACTGCTGCTGGGGCGCCATCGCACCCCTCAGGGGGCCAGCTGCTATCCCATAGGAGAGGACGGCCGGCAGAACCAGGAGCGCTGGAAGAGCTGAAAGGGAGCCCAACCCGGTGGCCAATGCCCCAATCACCCGCTTCCTGTCTACCCAGCGCCCCTGCCCAAACAACAGTAAAGCCCCAGGCATCGAAAGACCACCCAGCAGCACGGCCAGCATCAGCCCCTCCCGCGGCTCCCCGCCCCGATCCGCAGCCCTCGCCAGCAGGAAGACCATGCCACCCCACGCCACCAGCAGCAGGACCAGGGACTTGGCCACCGCATCCCTCCGGGCCCAGGAGATTCCCACGAAGGCGAGGAGTGCAAGACCGAAGGCCGCCCCCAGCGGGACGATCAGCACTTCAACGTCAAAGCCATAGCGCACCTTAGCCAGCAACAGGGCCGCGACGATAGCCAGCATCAACAGGACGCCGAAGACGATGAGCAGTCGTCTCAGCGACCGCCGCACCGTGCCCGCCCGCCCCAGTGCCACCACCACCACCAACCACAGGGCCGCAGGAATCAGGATCAATCCAACGGAC
>JASFVG010000078.1:0-13570 GCA_050049955.1 Anaerolineae bacterium
GGTCAACTCCTTCAATGAGCAGGTCGTGAGCGAGCTTGGCCAGGCGATGGATGAGCTGCTGGCGGACGACGATGTCAAGGCGATCGTCATCACGGGCGGCGGGACGAATGCCTTCGTCGCTGGCGCGGACATCCCTGAGATCCAGGAACTCCTTGAGAAGCCAGAGGGTGGCTACGCCGAAGCCAGCGCGTTTATCGAGCGCGGCCAGGCCGTGCACCTCAAGATTGAGACGGCCAGCAAGCCAGTCATTGCCGCTATCAACGGCTTCTGCCTTGGGGGTGGTCTGGAGCTGGCCATGTCCTGCCATATGCGCCTATGCTCGGACAGGGCACGGTTGGGGCAACCGGAGATCAATCTGGGCATCATCCCCGGCTGGGGTGGCACGCAGCGGCTGGCCCGTCTCGTTGGCAAGGGCAAGGCGCTGGAGATGATCCTCACAGGCGACATGATCACGGCTCAAGAGGCCTACCGCCTGGGACTGGTGAACAAGGTTGTGCCAGCCGGGGCCATCCTCAAGGAGGCCCGTGGGCTAGCCCGCAAGATCGTCTCGAAATCAAAGTTCCCCGTCGCGGCCGCCCTTCGCGCGGTAACGAACGGACTGCAGGTCGGCATCGAGGAAGGCCTGGACATCGAGAAGCAGCAGTTCGTGCGTCTGGCAGAGACGGAGGACATCCGCGAGGGCATCAGCGCCTTCCTAGAGAAGCGACAGCCGGACTTCAAGGACCAGTAGACTGGCAGCCGGGAACCCCAGGTGGTGACCGACTCGGAGAGGTGAGCGGGCATCAACCGACTGGCGTGTATCCCGGCGCGCCAGAACCCTATGGCAGGGCCGTGTTCTGACGCTGCGGCAGCACCGTCGTGGTCACCAATGGACACCACATCACACGCGACATCCAACTCGACATCACCGCAACACCGCTGTCCACCGCAGCCACCGAGGCAGAGGACATCGCAGAACCATCGAACTTCAACGCCAACAACAACGCCGCAACACCGAAGCAGGACCGCAACAGCCGTCAGAACCGATACCTGTAGGTGCTCCGGCCCCGTCGCTTTTATGCCTTAGTGGCTAATTGGGGCTGGAGCACCTCATCCGAACAGACGCTACTCACGTCCCGGTACTCTCGGGCTCCGGTCAGGTCCGTGACCTGGCACAGCCGCAGCCTAAGTGTGACTCAGGCCCGCGGATGCGCCGGCGGGGGGCCACATTCCCCAAACCCGGATCTCCCACGGCACCAGGTGATTGACAGCCAATGGAGTAGCCTGAGGCATCAGCAGGAGGGCTTGTGATGGAGTTTGCTCTCAGTGAAGAACAGACGATGTTCCGTGCCATGTTCGAGGACTTCTCGACGAACGAGATTGCGCCCATTGCGGAGGAGCTCGACCACGAGGAACAGCCACCGCACCAGGTGCTCCAGAAGGCAGCCCGTCAGGGTTTCCTCGGTGCGACGCTTCCCGAGGAGTACCTGGGTGCAGAGCTAGATTTCGTCAGCTACGCGCTGCTCATCGAGTCCCTGGCCCGGGACTGCGTGTCCATGGCGGTGATGTTGGGATCGCACGTCAGCCTGGTCGAGATGTCGATCCTGGAACACGGCACTGACGCACAGAAGGAAGCTTTCCTCCCGCTGCTCGCGTCTGGCGGAGAGGGGCAGTCTGCCATTCGCCTGGGCGCCTTCGCGCTGACGGAGCCGGACGCCGGCAGCGACACCACGCGACTGAGGACGCTGGCCGTCCTCGATGGCGACGACTACGTTCTGGACGGCGTCAAGACGTGGGTCGCAAACGGGGAGCTCGCAGGCCTATTCCTCGTCTTTGCCGAGACGGAGGAGGGTATCACCGCGTTCCTGATTGCTGCTGACACACCTGGTCTGACTGTCGGCTATCGGGAACCTACTCTAGGTCTGCGCAGTGTGCCGTTCAACACCATGTATCTGGAGGGCTGTCGGGTTCCAGGCGCCAATCTGCTCGGCAACCAGGGGGATGGACGGGCGATCGCCGACCAGGCACAGCACCGATTGGCAATCACCCTGGGAGCGGTTGGGCTGGGCGTGGCAGCAGATAGCCTGGAGGTGGCGGCGCAATTCGCCACAGAGCGTGTCCAGTTCGGTGTGCCCATCGCCGAGAAGCAGGCCATTCAGAGCTACGTGGCGGAGAGCGCGGTCGAGATTGCAGCCTTGCGCTACCTGACCTATCACGGGGCTTGGCAGGTCGACCAGGGCACCGACGTGGGATACGATGCCTCGGTCGTGAAGGCCTTTGGCGCACGAGTCGCCCGGAGCGTGACGAACCGGATGGTCCAGGTCATGGGGGGCTACGGCTATATGGAGGACTACCCAATGGCTCGCAAGTATCGGGACGCCCGTGCGCTTGGAATCATCGGGGGGCCGACAGAACTACACCACGTCCGCATCGCTCAAGAGGTCTTCTCCAAGTGGGACGTTGAGATCGCGCCGTGAGGAGGTAGCGATGGATTTCACATTCTCCCCTGAACACGAAGCTCTGCGGCGCATGATTCGCGAGTTTGCTGAAAACGAGGTCGGCCCCATCGCAGCCGAGCTCGACCGAGATCATCGCATTCCGATGGAGATCATGCGCGGGCTCGGCAAGGTCGGCCTTCTGGGGGTCTGCTTCCCGCAGAAGTATGATGGGATGGGTGCCGGCGAGACTGGGTATTGCATCCTGATGGAGGAGCTGGGGCGCATCTGCACATCCACGGCAACGAACGTTGGCGCTCACATCGGCATCGGCGCAATGGCAATCCACCTGGATGGCAACGAGGATCAGAAGCAACGGTATCTGAAGCCACTGGCCCGTGGCGAGAAGTTTGCCGCATTTGGCCTGACCGAGCCGAGCGCAGGGTCCGATGCGGCGAGCATCAGCACGCGCGCGACCCGCGACGGTGATGCGTGGGTCATCAACGGCGGCAAGGTATTCATCACCAATGGGGCCTACGCGGACGTCATCACTGTCATGGCGATGACCGATCCCACCTTGGGAGCTCGCGGAGGTATTACGGCCTTCATCGTCGAGACCGATTGGCCTGGCTTCACGGTGGCCCGGGAGGAGGACAAGATGGGTATCCGCGGAACCAGTACAGCGGAGCTCGTCTTCGACGGCCTGCGCGTGCCCCACGAGAACGTCCTCGGCAGGGTAGGCGAAGGCTTTGTCACCTTCATGAAATCGCTGGACATGGGACGCCTGACACTGGGCGCTGCCTGTGTGGGGGGGGCACAGATGGCCCTCGATTCCGCCGTGCGCTGGGCCAAGACCCGCCGGCAGTTCGGCTCACTACTGGCCCAGAAGCAGTCCGTGCAGTGGATGATCGCCGACATGGCCACTGAGCTCGAGGCTTTGCGCAGTCTGGTGTACAGGGTGGCCTGGCTGGTGGACACCGGTCAGCCTTTCTCACAGCTAGCGGCGTCGTGCAAGCTTTTTGGCTCCGAGGTCGCTTCGCGTGCCATCAACAACGCTATGCAGATCCACGGTGGGCTAGGTTTCTCCCGGGACTTCCCCGTTGAGCGGTACTTCCGCGATGCTCGCATCGGGGAGATCTACGAGGGTACCAGCGAGATCCAGCGAATCGTCGTCGCGTCTCGCGTTTTCCGCGAGCACGGCGTACGGATTGATCCGTGACAAGGAGGAGCACTATGCGGATTATGGCCATTCTGAGACGCGTGCTTGATCCCTCCGGCATCGTCGCCCATCGACGGCTGCGCCGCCTGTTTGTGAACCGCGAGGTCTACCTCCTCGAGCCGGCGGACCGCTGCGCTTTGGAGGCGGCACTTCGCATCAAGGACACCGACGATGCAGAAGTGATCGTTGTTTCGGGCCAACCAGAACCGGACGACGACACGCTGCGACGAGGGCTCGCGATGGGCGCCGATCGGGCGATCTGCCTGACAGGAGAGGGCTTCGAGAAGGCGGACGACGCAGTCGTGGTACGGGCGCTGGCGACCGTCGTCGAGCAGCTAGGCGGTGCCGACCTAGTCATGGTTGGGTCGAATACGCTGGATACCGGTGACCAGCAGCTGGGGATCCGTCTAGCTGAGGCACTTGGCTGGCCGCAGCTCGTCCGCGCCCTGTCGGTGGAAACACGTGACGGATGCGCCCGGGCCGTGGGGAGGCACGGGGGGCAGCTCCTCCTGGTTGAGGCAAATCTACCGGCAGTCGTGACCGTGCGCGCAGGGGCATTGAAGCCGCGGTACCCCAATGGGAGGCGCCTGATCAACATCTACCGCGGCGAGGGGGAGATAGCCGGGACCCTGGAGCAGTGGAACATAGCTGACCTACTGACGCCTGACGAACTGACTCCGCTCGTCGAAAGCAGAGGTCTGGATTTCCCGCCGGAGCGGCAGCGCGGAGAGCGGGTCGCGGGAAGCCTGGAGGAGATAGCGCAGGCTGTCGCCGAAGCCCTCCGTCAACGGCTGTCCGGGTAGGGAGGAGATACTGCAATGGATGCATCATTCCTTGACTTGATCATGGCGCAACAGGACGAGGTCCTCGAGGAAGCCGAGGGTGGTGGCGGCGTCTGGGTTGTCGCGGATGTTCGTGGGGGAGCTATCGTGCCGGTGACGCTGGAGGCTGTCGGCGCCGCCCGCTCCCTCGCGGACGCGTTGGGAGCGTACGTGTACGCTGTCGTAGTGGACGATGACGGTATTGCACTGGCCGAAACACTGTATCAGGCGGGCGCCGACGGCGTTCGCGTCGCCCTGGTTGACTCTGATCCAGCCTCGTCCTTGGCCGTTGGGCCCTGCCTGGAGATCCTGAGTGACCTCTTCGACGTAGAGCAACCAGAGATCGTCCTGTTCGGCGCAACGGAGGCAGGACAGGCCCTGGCGCCAAGGTTGGCACAGCGCATGGGTGGCGGGCTTATTGAACACGTTAGGAAGGTGACCTTAGACGAGACCACCCGCGCCGTGGAGGCGACCTTCCCCATCTACGGTGGGGAGTATTTCGAGATCAGGACCTGCCCCGAGGCCCGACCTCAGTTCCTGACCGTGGCGCCTGGTGCTTTCCCGGCGCCCTTCCGCGACGAGTACCGGCGAGGTGAGCCCACGGTGATGGACCTAGACTTGATCGAGCCACTCGTGCGCGTGCTGGGTCCCGCTGAGGGGTTCGAGCCGCTCCCGGTGCCCCTATCCGAGGCGTCCGTAGTCGTGGCTGGTGGCCGCCAGGCAGGGGACTTCGATATGGTTAAGCAGTTGGCCGAGACGCTGGGCGCGCACCTGGCCGGAGATCGAGGGGCCTGGGATGCCGACCTGGTCCAGGCCCAGCAGTTGGTGGACTTGCGTGGCACGACGGTTTCGCCAGACGTCTACGTGGCGGTGGGAATCTGGGGCGATACCTTTCACACCGCCGCGATGGATGGGGCGGGATTCATTGTCGCCATCCATCCGGACCCCAGGGCTCCGATATTCGAGCTGGCGGACCTGTGTGTAGAAGGTGCACCGGAGGAAGTGCTGCCGCTACTGCTGGAGGCGCTGGCGTAGGGCCGCAGAGTAGAGAATCTCTATCGATGGATAGCCCCTGGGGACGAACCGACTCCCCGGGGGCTTCTTGTATGCACTGCAGCCCCTGCAGCTGCCTGCCAAGAAAGGCCCCACTGCCCGATCCAGACACATAGCAGCGGGCTCTGGACAACCCAGATAGCCCCGGGTATACTTCGCGCTCGTTGGCCACCTGACACGGGCACACCATCGGAGATAGCGTGGGCCGATCCATCGTCTTCTACAACGCCCTAATGAGGCTGTGGCCCCTGGGCAAGCTGGTATACTGGCTGGGCAGTCGCCCCCTGGTTGGCCCGCTTCTGACACCGTTCTTCGGCGCGCTCGACGCTGAGGCCATCATCATCCCGGTACAGGAGGCCGTCAGCGGGGGCGAGAACGTGGCGCTCCCCTACCACTTGCTGGTTTCGATCGTCGAACAGGCCAGTCACCGATTCCTGATGAACGAATGCCTCTGCCGGCGGGGCGAGGGCTGCAGGACGTATCCGCACGACCTGGGTTGCCTGTTTCTCGGCGACGCCGTGACGCAGATCAATCCGGTGCACGGGCGACTGGTCGAAACGGATGAAGTCCTAGCCCATATGGGGCGAGCCATGGATCTTGGGCTTGTTCCCCTCGTGGTCCATTCCAGATTCGACGCTTGGTCGCTCGGGGTTCCGTATCGACAGATGCTGGGCATATGCTTCTGTTGCGATTGCTGCTGTGCAGTGCGTCACGGCCTGCGACTGGGGCCGCCCGCTTTTTGGGAGGCGGTCAGGCGATTGCCCGGGCTCACGTTGGAGGTGAGCGGCGCTTGTGTGAGCTGCGGCAGGTGCACGGACGTATGCTACGTCCAAGCCGTGGCATTGGACAACGGGCGGGCTGATATCGATATGACACGCTGCAAAGGGTGCGGACGGTGCATCGCCGTTTGCCCGACCCGTGCGATAGGCCTGCATATGGATGAGAGTGTGGATTCCCTCGGCCGCATCATGGCGCGGATCGACGGGCGCACCAGCATTGGACGCCCCGGCACCTGAGCCCTTGGGCCATTGCCGGCGGGAACCACAGGGATGCCTATGGCACTGGAATACATCATCTTCGATCTGGACAACACGCTCTATCCGCGAGGCAGTGGCGTGATGGAGGAAATGGGGCGCCGCATCCAGACCTGGCTCAGTCATCGGCTTGACATGAGTTGGCAGGAGGCTGGCGCCCTGCGGCGCCAGTACCTTCGCCAGTATGGCACCACAATGGGCGGTCTCATGGCTGAGCAAGACGTGGACGTGAACGACTACCTGGAGTTCGTCCACGACATTCGCATTCGGGACTACCTGGATCCCGATCCAGCACTGCAGGCGATGCTGAAAGGCATATCCTTGCGCAAAGCCCTGTACACCAATGGTACCTCCAACTATGGTCACCGGGTGCTCCGGGCACTGGGCATTGGAGACCAGTTCGAGCGAGTCATCGGCATCCAAGAGGTAGGGCTGCGCAACAAGTTCAATCGCGATGCCTACGAGCGTATGTTAGGGCTGCTCGGGACGAAGGCAACGTCTTGCATCATGGTCGAGGACTTCGCACCCAACCTCCGGGTGGCCAAGGAACTAGGGATGACGACAGTCCTGGTGGGTGGAGGGTTCAGCGAAGACGCCGATATGACGGTGGAAGACGTGCTCGGGGTGGGACCGTTGGTCCATCGCCTGCTAGGGGACGGCTGAACGCCAGGGTGTCGGCTGACCATCTTGCAGCGGGCCGAGGCTGGGAATCGCACCATCCGCGATGGACAGCGCCTCTGTGAGAGGGTAGCAAACGACCACCCGCTTTTGCCCCCTCCGCACCGTAGCCGTCTTCATCGTTCGGCAGCCGGCCGTTCGCCCCTGCCGAAGGCGCCGTTACCGCATAGTGTGCCTGGGCTCCCATGATGAGCTTCTTCCTCTCACCTCTCTTGCTGCGCCTCGTGGTTGGTCTCGTTCTCTCCGTCGCCATTGGAATCGCCGGCTATCGACGCGGGGCACTGACCGGCGGGGGCGCCCTCGGTGCGGTCATGACCGGCACGATGGTGATTGGTCTGGGAGGCTGGGTCTGGGCAGCGCTCCTCATCGCCTTCTTTGTGTCCTCAAGTGTGCTGTCGTTCTATCGGGCTCACGAGAAAGAGGAACTGGCGGAGAAGTTCGCTAAGGGCCACCGACGCGACCTGGTACAGACATTGGCTAACGGCGGCATACCGGCCGTCTTGGCAATGCTGTCCCAGGTATGGCCCGATGACATGTGGTTCTTCGCAGCGGTAGGGGCGATGGCAGCCGTCAACGCCGATACCTGGGCAACCGAGTTAGGCGTGCTGAGCCGGCGGAAGCCCCGTCTGATCATCAGTGGCCGGACAGTGGATGTTGGCACGTCGGGAGGGGTCACATGGCTGGGGGAGGCAGCATCGCTGGGTGGGGCAATCTTCATCGGCATCCTGGGCGGCGTGGGATCCTTGATCGCTGGGCGCGATTTAGCCTGGAGCGCCGCTGTGGTCGGGGCAGCGACGCTGGGCGGGATGGTCGGCTCCGCCGGCGACAGCCTACTAGGCGCAACCCTGCAGGCCATCTACTGGTGTGACGCGTGTCAGAAAGAGACGGAAACCCCGATGCATCGCTGCGGCACGCGAACGTACCCAATCCGCGGTTCAAGCTGGCTGGACAATGATATGGTGAATGCCCTCGCCTCGGCTGCTGGGGCCCTTGCCGCGGCAATTGCAGGCTACGGCCTTACGTGAGGCCTGTGGACGCAGTGGGAGCGTCGAGCGAAGCCCGGGCAAGGATACCGAGGCAAATTGGGCGTGTCTTGCTGGCCAGTTGTCTCGATGCGTGCAAGCGGTCTCCGCCTGCTTGCGTGGTTTCCAAAGATTGTCAATAGCTGAAACAGGCACAGCATGTGTGGCGTTCGCCGTGCTGGGCACGCCTCTATCTGCCCGCGAGGTGAGCCCTTGCAGTCCTGCAAGTGGTTCGGAGCGGGCAAATTCTTGACGCTGGGCCCCGTGTATGTTATAATAAATGGGCCTTGTGAAAACCCCCGCCCTCCATCGCGGGGCTAGTAGGTTAGGTTCTCGTAACCCACTATGCTTAGTTTCGATGTCTCGCCCCTTCTCAAGGCCCCGCTCGGCAAGTCCCTCACCCTGAATGTTGAGGCCGGGCGTCAGCTGCTGGAGGACCTGGAGGTTGATTATCTCCACGGGTCGGCGCAGGCCGTTCGCGCCGAGAAGGGCATCTTCGTCAGTGGCACGGTAGAATCGCGATTACGCCTGGAGTGTGGCCGCTGCCTCGAGGACTTCGGTTTCCCGGTCACCTTGGAGCTGGAAGAGATGTTCAGAATGCCGGGGACCGACGTTAGGCCTGACGCCATCTACACTGTGGACGAGGACTTTACGCTCGACCTAGAACCGCTGATTCGCGAGCTTGCTTGGCTGGCCGTCCCCATAAGGCCCCTGTGTGATCCCGAATGCAAGGGCTTGTGCCCGCACTGTGGCGCGAATCGCAACGCCGAGGTGTGCCAGTGCGAGGAAATGCGCGTCGATCCACGATTGGCGGTATTGAAGGAGCTCCTGTGATCAAAGGATCGTCTATGGACATCATTGACGAACTGGTAGACAAGGGCGAGGACCAGGGTTACTTGACCCTGGCCGACATTCTGGAGGCACTGCCCGACGCTGAGGATGAAGTGGGACAGCTTGACGACATTTTCGTTGTGATGCAGGAAGCGGATATTGGTGTTTACGAGGATGAGGAGGAAGCGAAGGAGCAGATGAAGGAGCGGTCAGAGGCGCGCTCGTCGAACGGCAACCGCGCTCCTGATCTGAGCAGGATCTCCACAAGCGACACGGTCGGACTGTATTTGAAGGAGATGTCCCAGGTGCCCCTTCTGGAGACCGAGGAGGAGGTGCGACTGGCAAAGGCCATAGAAGCAGGCCGGCGTGCCCAGGAGATCCTGAACAAGAACGGGGTAGGCCATAACGAGCGGAGACGGCTCGAGAGAAGGATCAAGCAAGGTCTTGCCGCTCGCGAGCACCTAATCAAGGCCAATACTCGCCTTGTAGTCAGCATTGCCAAGAAGTACATGGGCCGAGGCGTTCCCTTCTTGGATCTGATCCAGGAGGGAAATCTCGGGTTGATGAAGGCGGTGAAGAAGTTCGATTACACGCGCGGCTATCGCTTCAGCACGTATGCCACCTGGTGGATCCGCCAGACGATCACGCGCTCCATCGCCGATCAGGGACGCACAATCCGCGTACCGGTCCATATGTCGGATCGAATCCGTCGGCTGTACAAGACAGCTCGCAAGCTCGAGCAGGAATGTGGGCGGAAGCCGACACCGGAGGAGATCGCTGAGGAGATGGACGTCGAGCCACGTAAGGTCCGTTGGATGCTGCGAGTTTCCTGGCGGCCGATGAGCCTGGAACGGCCGATCGGCGACGATGGGGACAGCGATGAGCTGGGCAACTTCATCGAGGATAGATCGACTCCGATGCCCACGGACAACGCCACCCAGCATCTTCTCGCCGAGAAGATCCAAGAGATGCTGACCACGTTGAGCCCACGCGAGGCCCGCATATTGCGGCTGCGTTTTGGACTGGTGGATGGGTGCAGCCACACGTTGGAGGAAGTTGGCCAGCGGTTTGGCCTGACGCGGGAGCGCATTCGACAGATCGAGGGTAAGGCCCTCCGGCGATTGCGCCATCCGCGCCGCAGTCGAGACTTGCAGGACTACCTGTAGCTACAGAGATGAACGTGTTGAGGAACAGCCTGGCTATGATCATGTCCAGACTGCCGTGGCGGGTTGGGGAGGAGGAGCGCAGCCCGCGATAGGCCTTTCGAGATTCCCGGCCGCCCGGCAAGAACCGCCAGTCCTCCCGCTGGCGGTTTTTGCTTGTGACGGGTAATACGCTATGCTAGAATTGGCACCGCAGACGCAACTGTGTCGGCCACCCAAGGAGGATTGGCATGCCTGAACCTGTTCTCGTCGCCATCGCTTGGCCCTACGCAAATGCCAGGATTCACGCGGGTAATGTGACTGGCTCGCACCTACCCGGCGACATCTTCGCCCGGTTCCATCGCCTGTCCGGGAATCACGTCTTGATGGTCTCCGGTTCTGACTCACACGGAACACCGATTACCGTCCGAGCTGAGAAAGAGGGAGAGACCCCACGCAAGCTCTTCGAAAGGTTCCACACGGGGTTCCTGCAACTGTTCCAGCGTCTGGGCATCAGCTACGATCTGTTCACCCACACGGACACGGAGAACCATCATCGTGTCTCCCAGGATTTCTTCCTGGAGCTCCTCGACAAAGGATACCTCTTTCGGGAGACGCAGCAGCAGATGTACTCAAAGGCCCAGGGGCGCTTCCTGCCCGATCGGTATGTCGAAGGGACTTGTCCCGTCTGTGGGTACGAGTCCGCTCGGGGCGATCAGTGCGACAACTGCAACACCCTCCTCGATCCGGGTGAATTGGTTGAACCGCGAAGTGCTCTGGACGGCAGCACACCGGAGCTTCGGAGTACAGAGCACTTCTTCCTGGACTTGCCGAAACTGGCCCGGAAAGGGCTGGTGCAGTGGCTGGAGCAGGAGAAGGATCACTGGCGGCCCAATGTGATCAACTTCGCGCGCAACTACGTGGGTGAAGGTCTGCAAGGACGGCCAATCACACGAGATCTTCAGTGGGGCATTCCCGTCCCGCTGGAGGGTTGGGAAGGTAAATGCCTTTATGTCTGGTTCGAGGCCGTCATTGGCTACTTCTCTGCCAGCGTGGAATGGGCGCGCAACCGCGGTCAGCCGGAGGCCTGGAAGGAATGGTGGTACAACCGGAAGGCGAGGACCCTCTACTTCATCGGAAAGGATAACATCCCCTTCCACGCCGTCATCTGGCCGGCAGAGCTTATGGGCGTAGAGCGGCTGTACGATGCAGATGAATCGCGGGTACTGAACCTGCCCTATGACGTGCCGGCCAATGAGTTCATGAACCTGGAGGGTGCAGGGATGTCGGGAAGTCGCAATTGGGCCGTCTGGATGGACGAAGCCCTCGATCGCTACGATCCCGATGCGCTGCGCTACTACCTGACGGCAGCAATGCCGGAGACGCGCGACACTTACTGGCTTTGGGACGAGTTCGTGCATCAGAACAATAAGGGGCTGGTAGGAACATGGGGGAATCTGGCTCACCGCGCCCTAACCTTCGCCTTCAAGCGCTTTGAGGGGCGGGTTCCGACGCCTGGAAGCCTGGATGAGGTCGACATGGAGCTGTTGGGCAAGATCGAGCATGGCTTCGACAGCGTCGGCGGGTTGCTTGCGGGCTGCCACCTCCGAGCGGCCCTGGCCGAGGTCATGGAACTGGCTCGCGAGGCCAATCGCTATCTTGAGGAGAAGGGCCCGTGGTTTCAAATCAAGGAGAGCCGCGAGGCGGCCGGGACAACCATCTATGTCGTTCTCAAGGCCATCGACTCATTGAAGCTCCTGTTCGCCCCGTTCCTTCCCTTCTCGTCTGAGCGGCTGAATGGCTACCTTGGGTATGACGAACGGCTATTTGGGCGACAGTATACCGAGACTTTCGAAGAAGAGGGAGGGCGGCAGCATGAGGCACTCTGCTATGACGGCAGCGGTGCGGCAGGCGTCTGGCAGCCCAGCAACCTCCCACCAGGCCAGGCGCTGCGTCAGCCTGCCCCACTGTTCGAGGCGCTGGATGAGAGCGTGATCGAGGAAGAGCGCGCACGTTTGGGAATGAGGACGGCTTAGCAATCCTCCGGGTTGGAGGGGGGGAAGGGGAACTGCGATGACGAAAGACCTGATCCAGACGATACTTGAGCGACGAAGCATCCGCAAGTATACGGCCGAGACTGTTAGTGAGCAGTCCATCCAGACGTTGCTGGAGGCGGCCATGGCCGCACCCTCCGCATCGAATCGGAAACCATGGCAGTTCGTGGTTGTGACCCGGCGAGAGACGCTAGATGCCCTGGCCGAAGCTCACCCGCACGGCAAGATGCTGTTTGAGGCACCGCTTTGTATATCCGTCTGTGGTGACCTGACGGAAATGGAGCGCTTCTGGGTCCAGGACTGCTCGGCCGCGACGGAGAACCTGCTTCTGGCTGCTGTCGCGTTGGGGCTGGGGACAGTCTGGCTGGGCGTCTATCCGCGGGACGAGCGAGTGGATGCGGTACGTCGGGTACTTCACCTTCCCGACCACATCATCCCGCTGAACTTGATCTCGATCGGTCACCCGGCTGAGGAGAAACAACCCCGCACCCAGTACGACGCAGCCCGAGTGCATCGAGGCGGCTGGTAGGTCATCCGACGGGCGAGCTTGCAGGGAGACGGTGAAGGGGGCCGACTATGAACTTGCGGATGTTTGTCGAGTGGGCGAAGCATCAAGATTCGCTGACAACCGTTGACCGCCCGGTTGACCCCTACTTAGAGCTGGCGCGGGTCATGTTCGCGCTAGATGGGCAGCCTGCGCTCTTTGAGCAGGTGATCGGCTTCCCAGGCTGGAGGGTCGTGTCGGGTATGTGTGCCCGGCGCGAGACATTCGCGGCTGCGTTGCAGTGCTCGGTACCAGATCTCATCGCTCGCATGGGCAAGGCGCTGGCGGATCCCCAGACGCCGACGGTCCTTGAGAAGGGGTTGTGTCAGGCAGTGGTTCAACCGCCAGACCTGACCCAGGTCCCCATACCACGGTATCATCCAGACGACGGTGGGCCGTACATCACGTCCGGAGTCGCCGTGGTCAAGGATCCTGACCTGGGGAGGAATGCCTCGTTCCACCGACTGATGCTGTTGGACGAGCAGCGGTTCACCGCTCGGATCGTCGAAGGGCGTGGCACACATACAGCCTTGCAGAGGGCAGAACGTGACCTCCCCATAGCGATAGCCGTCGGATGCCCGATTCAGGTGCTGCTCGCGGCATCTATGAGTCCGAGCAAAGGTGTCGACGAGCTGGCAATTGCCCACGCCCTAGCCCCGACACCCCTTGCGCGCTGTCAGACCGTCGATTTGGAGGTGCCCGCCGAGGCTGAACTGATCTTCGAAGGTCACGTTACCGATAGCCAAGCCAATGAGGGT
>JASFVG010000079.1:0-13468 GCA_050049955.1 Anaerolineae bacterium
GGATCGGCACGTTCAGGCCGGGGAGGGCATGGGCGCGACGGCAGAGCACGGGGTGATCCTGGCTGCCTCTTTGGCGGATCGTGGACTTCGAGCGGGTAAAGAAGTGGGACTGGTCGCACAGGGCGACGATCTGGTGTGGCTGCAGCCGCGGGGAGGCGAGGGCAGGCGCTACGAGATCCTTCGCGCGCTGGCCCTGATCAGCGCCGGAGAGCTCTCCCTCTCAACACTGTTGGCCCAGATCGGCCCGGCCCTAGGAAGGCACTCAAGTCTGATCATCATCACTCCCGATGTGGACGGGGACTGGGTGAAGGACTTGATGCCTCTTATTAGGCGGGACATCGTGCCGACCGTCCTGTTGCTTGACCGGGCTTCCTTCACGGCCGACAACAGTGGTTCCCTGAGCCTGGAGGGGGGTGGGCGGCGCAGCGATGCGTGGCGCACAGGTGCGCCGCGCACACAAGGGCACCTTACGGAACTCGGCCTTGCACACTATGTGATCGACCGTGGCCTGCTCGATACTTCGGAGATGCGGCCGGGTAAGCGTGGACACTGGGAGTGGCGGGTTACGGGCACGGGAAGGGCGGTACCCGTCCGCAAGCCTCAAGACATGGAGTGGAGGGTTCTGGCGTGATCGGGCGTGGGATACGCAGCCTGGTCGGCTGGGCACTGGCCAGGGCCGGAGGGCGCAACCTGCTGTTGCTCGGGCTATTGCTGTGGGCGCTAGGTAGCATCGCCTTTGGCGTCGCCGATCGGGTCCGTGGGGTGGAGCCTGCACTGGCAATGACGATGGCCTACTTGGGGGTGATCGCTGGTTGGCTAGCAAGCGTAACACGCTGGAGGGGCTGGGTGTCAGGCGGGGTGACGGCTGCGGTTGGAGCCGTGGCAACGATTTGCAGAGTTGGTCGCCTGGGGCCAGCGACGCGCGGGCTATTCTCCGCCTGGACCCGTCTACTTCTCAGTGTGCCGGCATGGGTCATAGATAACGGGGCGCTGGCTTGGAGGCCGCTGTGGGCGGAGGTCACTCATCTCAGAGCGGACGCAGGGACGCTAGTGACACGGATCGTCGCGTGGGCCGGCGCGCTCGCGAGGGGCTCACCCAGGTTTGACCCCGTTGCCGTGGCGTTTGTGTGGACCCTGGGTCTCTGGGGAGTGAGCGGTTGGGCAGGGTGGTTGATCTATCGGCGCCGGGGGCCTTTGTTGGCGCTTACCCCCGGCGGCGTCTTGCTGATGCTGGCTTTCTCCCACGTGTGGGGTAGTCACGTCTTCCTTCTGCTGTTGCTCCTTGGAGGGCTCCTGTTGCTTGCCGTGGTCTCGTACGACGGGCGAACGCAGCGGTGGGATGGGACGGGCGTGGACTACCCGGAGCTTCAGCTGGATACCGTGGCAGTGACGCTGTTCCTCGCCTTGGGACTGGTGACGAGTGCCCATTTGATCCCGGCAATCCCGGTGCAGAGGCTGGCGGAGCTGGCGCGGTCAACAGGGAAGGGGCGCTCAGAGGCGGCCGAGGCGGTGGCGGATTCGCTGGGTATGGAGGAGCGAACCAGGACGGTTCTCGAGGAGGTGGTGACAGGCGGATTACCCCGGCGCCACCTGGTTGGGGGCAGTCCGCGCCTTTCCGAGCGCGTGGTCATGATCATCAGCACAGGTGATCTTCCGCCGGGTCCGCCGGCATCTGTTGGTGATGCCCCGCCCCGGTACGGCTGGCGGAGCCACTCGTACGACCTGTACACCGGCTCTGGCTGGCTTGCAGGGGATATGGTGGCCGTAGAGTATCCAGCCGGGACAGTGGCCCTGACGAGGACCTTCGGCTACCAGCGGATGGTGCGGCAGGAGGTGCAGGTCAAGGGTGATGTCGGAGGGCTCCTCTACGCGGCGGGGACGCTGATGGGGGTCGATCACGCGTATCAACTTGCCTGGCGGTCACCGGACGATCCGTTTGGTGCGACGATTCGGGCCACGTCGTACGTGGCCGATTCGCTCGTCCCTATCGCTAACGAGTACCGCCTGCGGTCGCAGAGCAGCGACTATCCGGAGTGGGTCCGGGAGCGGTACCTGGCGCTGCCGGCGTCGGTGCCGGGGCGCGTGGAGACGCTGGCACGCGATCTGACCGCGACGGAGCCGACGCTGTACGGGCGAGCGCGGGCCATCGAGACCTATCTCCGACGGTTTCCCTACACGCTTGATGTACCTTTTCCGCCGGGCGACCGCGACGTCGTTGACTACTTTCTGTTCGACCTACAGAGAGGGTATTGCGATTACTTCGCGTCGGCCATGACGGTGCTCGCTCGGGCGGCAGGGCTCCCAGCTCGCCTGGCCGTGGGGTACGCCAGCGGCACCTACGATTGGGAAAGGGCCAGGTATCTGGTCACCGAAGCGGATGCTCACGCGTGGCCGGAGATCTACTTTCCTGGCCACGGATGGGTAGGGTTCGAACCGACGTCAGGCTTTGCGGCTGTCGAGCACACTGACTCGGCGGCCCTGTCTGAGTGGGCTGAGCCCATGGATCCCCTGCAGCCGGCGCCAGGAGGTTGGGCGCTCGCGCGACGGGCATGGTGGCGAATGGTGTGTGCAGCGGTCGCGGTGCTTGGGCTCGCAGGCGCGGGGTGGTGGGGGCTAGATCGTTGGCGGCTCGGCAACGAGACCCCTGTAGCCGCGCTGGTGAGGCTATACGCCAGACTGCGGCGCTCAGGCCGGTGGCTTCAGGTTCCCATGCAGGCGGGGGACACGCCCCACGAGTTCGGGGCGTCGTTTGCGGAGCAGTTGAGGACCATCGCACGCCGCCGGCCGGGAGCTTCGGCTGACAAGGAGGAGCGCTGGTCAGTGAGGGGTCTAGGTCGGGCGGCGGCGGTGCGAGTGGATGCGGCGGTGGTTGAGGGGGCTGAGGACGTTGCCTGGTTGGCGGGGCTCTACGCACGCGCGAGCTACAGCCCCCGCGCGCTGGACACAGCCGAGCGGGCGCGCGCGGTTCGGGTGTGGAGTAGCCTGCGCTGGCGACTACAGCTGGCGCGCCTTTGGAAGCGGTTCCAACCGCCGTAATGACCAGCTCGTCGGCAGGGTCGGATCGACAGCAGTGTGAGATTCAACCGGGGAATGGAGGGCCGCTGACTGGCCTCCCGAGGTGAGGTCGGGTTGGAGGAGCGCGCGGGGCTGCAGCGTGCCTTGCGGGCGGGAGACGGAAGGGTGAACCTATGCTCCAGTTTGTGAAGTTAGGTGGCTCGTTGATAACCCACAAGCGACAGGCCTACACGGCCAGGCTTCAGTTGATCTCACGCCTGGCCCAGGAGGTCCGAGCGGCCCTGGACGCAGACCGGGGCCTGAGGCTGCTCATGGGTCACGGGTCTGGATCCTTTGGGCATTGGGCAGCGGTGCCGTACAGGACGCGAGAGGGCGTGACCACGCCCGCGGGTTGGCGCGGCTACGCGGAGGTGGCAGCTGCGGCGGCGCGGTTGAACCGCTTGGTAGCGGATGCCTTCTGGGAGGCTGGTGTTCCAGTTCTGAGTACACAGCCGTCTGCGTCGGCGATGTGCAGGGATGGGCAGCTGGCGTACCTTGACACGCGGCCAATCCAAGCCGCCCTGGCGCACGGACTAGTCCCGCTGGTCTACGGCGATGTGGCACTCGATGAGGTGCGGGGAGGAACGATCGCTTCGACGGAGAGCATCTTCGACTACCTGGCTGATCCGTTGCAGCCAGACCGCATTCTTCTCGTTGGCCGTGTTCACGGCGTGCTGGGCGATGACGGCGAGGTAGTCGCCGAGCTGACGCCCGCAAATCTGGCGGGTCTGCGCGCGACGCTCTCAGGGTCTGACGGCGTGGATGTCACGGGTGGGATGGCGAGCAAGGTGGCGGGTATGATGGAGTTGGTGCTGCGCCACACGGATATGAGCGTCTGGATCATGACTGGCGAGGAGCCCGGGCTACTGACGCGTGCGCTGCTTGCCGAGGAACCTGTGGCGGGGACGCGCATCAGCGCCAGGGGTGGCTAGAGACCGATCGGCGTGAGGTGGAGTGATGCGCACTGGCCGAGACAGTCAGGCTGCTCGCGCCCCATCGCAGATTGACACGAAGCCCCGTCCTGATATAATTCGGGCTCCGTGGGGGATCCTGGGGCAGGTCGGGCTCTGGTGCGGCGGGACCGACAACTCTCGATCTTCCTGAGCGCCGGGTCCTCACGAGACGGTGTGCTTAGCCCCCGATTCTGGGGGCGAGTTTGTGAAAGGGCTCTCTGCGGGCCGCGCGTGGGCGCTGCAGGGGCTCAAGCCGGAGGCGAGGAGGAAGGGATATCGCATGAATCAGCCTAGGATTTGGCGGCTCGTCGCCATCATTGTAGTCGCTGTCCTGTCGCTCTACATCGCGCTCAACATCGACCACCCGGCCTGGGCGGAGAACCTGCTCTTCTGGCAGCCAGAGGCGCAGCGAGAGATTGCGCTACGACTGGGTCTCGACCTGCAAGGCGGTCTGAAGGTGCTGCTGGCAGCGGATCCTCCGCAGGGTCAAGAGTATGAACCCGGTTCGATGGAGACAGCGCGGCGCATCGTGGAAAGCCGTGTGAATAGCCTGGGCCTCGCCGAGCCCGTTGTGCAGGCGCAGGGCGAGCGCCGGATCATCGTTGAGTTGCCCGGCATCGACAATCCTGAGCAGGCTGTGGAGACTATCAAGGGCACAGCGCTCCTGGAGTTTGTCGATGCTGGATTCAATCCACTAGCGCGAGAGACAGTCGTTACGACTACGCTGGGCGGCCCAAGCCTGACGCCGGCCTCCGGGATAACGGCTACGTCATCGCTCACTGAGGGATTGGAGCTGAGTGCGTCGCCCGAGGTGACGCCGACGGCCGTCCTGACGGGGACGGAGCCAGAGCCGCCCCAGGCAACGGGTCGGGTGTACGAGACGATACTCACCGGAGCCGACATTGCCAACGTGGGTCTCGATCGGACGGAGCAGAATGAGTATATCATCCCGTTTGAGTTGAACCCGGATGGGGCGAGTGTCTTCGCCGAGTACACGGCGGCCCATGTTGGACAGTACCTGTGCATCGTCCTTGACAAAGTCGTGCTATCCTGCCCGACGATCAGGGAGCCGATCCCGAGCGGCAGGGGTTCGATCTCTGGCGCGTTCACATTCGAGGACGCGCGGCAGTTGGCCATCCAGCTTCGCTACGGCGCGCTCCCGATGCCGCTGCGCGTAGAGAGCTTCAACCGCGTCGGCGCCACCCTGGGTGACGAGTCGGTCAGTCGATCAATCAGGGCGGGCGTGATTGGGCTGGGCGTTGTGCTCCTGTTCATGCTCGTCTACTATCGACTACCGGGGGCTCTTGCGGATCTCGCGCTGATTGTGTACGTACTTCTAAACCTGGCACTCTACAAGCTGGTGCCGATCACGCTGACACTGCCTGGAATCGCCGGGTTCATTCTCTCAGCGGGAATGGCGGTCGACGCCAACATCCTCATCTTCGAGCGGATGAAAGAGGAGCTGCGCACCGGAAGACGCCTTACGCGGGCCATCGATCTGGGCTTCAACCGGGCATGGCCCTCGATCCGGGATGGCCAGCTCTCGACGCTCATCATCTGTGCCATACTGTTCTTCTTCGGGACCAATTTCGGAGCGAGCATCGTGAAGGGCTTTGCGATCACGCTCGCCCTGGGTACCCTGGTCAACCTGTTCACGGCGGTGTTTGCCACGCGTACGTTCGTGCGCCAGGTGGCCTTTAGCGCGGGGGATTGGCTGGCTGAACGCGACTGGATCCTGGGAGTCTAAGCATGTTCAACATTGTGGAAAGACGCCGCTGGTACTTTGGCTTCTCGGGGATCCTCATCGCTCTAAGCGTCGCCGCGATGGTGGTATCGTTCGCGATCTACGGGCAGCCGCTGCGGATCGGGATTGACTTCACGGGTGGCAGCATCTTTGTCCTGGAGTTTGATCAGACTGTGACTGAGGGGGATATCCGCGCCGTCTTCAGCGAGTACGGGATGGAGAGCGCTATCGTGCAGCCGCTTGGCTCCCCCGAGGAGAATCGCTGGCAGGTGCGAACGCGTGAGGTCACGGCTGAGGAAGTGGGTGAACTCCTGACTGCGCTCGAGGCGGGCGTAGGGAGCATCGACAGGGACGCGCTGACTTTCGACACAGTCGAGCCCGCCATCGGCACCGAAGTAGCCAGGGCTGCGGGGCTGGCCATCCTGGTTGCCTCTCTGGTCATTGTAGCGTTTATGTGGTTTTCCTTCCGCCGGGTGCCCAACGCCTTCCGCTACGGCGTGTGCACCATCGCTGGCATGACCCACAACCTGGTGATCGCCTTCGGCTTCTATGCGCTGATGGGAATCGTGGCGGGCTGGGAGGTCGACTCTCTATTCCTGACCGCGACCCTGACCGTCATCGGCTTCTCGGTCCAGGATGTCATCGTCGTCTTCGATCGGATTCGCGAGAACATACCCAAGCATCGACGAGAGCCGTTCGAGAGGGTCGTCAACCGATCGATTCTGGAGACGATCCATCGCTCCCTCGCGACGCAGCTGAACGCGATGTTTGTCATGGTAGCCATCATCCTCTTCGGTGGCGTGACCATTAAGCCGTTCATCTCCATGCTGCTGGTCGGAATGGTGAGCGAGACCTACTCGGCGATCTTCATCGCCGTCCCGCTCCTGGTGGTCTGGGAGAAGGGAGCGCAACGACGCGCCGCTGCAAGGGCGGTGGCGTAGACGAGGTCCAGTACGGACGAGCAGACTCCGTCCCCTTGTCGTGTCGATCCTATAGGCACGGGGCGTGAGCCCCACGCCCCCATGCTTTCAGACCCCTAGCGCTCAGGCGCCAACCCTGCGTCAGAGGGCCGTAGTCACCGCGCTGGTCGCAGCCCGTTCATCCTCGGCGATGTAGAGGTCCCGGAAGGCCAGGAACCCAATGGCGACGTACGAGATGGTCTTGGGAATCATCAGCATCCCCAGGAGCGGCGCTGTCTGCACAAAGAGGACAACCGGGACGTAGCAGCCGAAGGACACGAGGATCAGGATGCCGATCCACACGAACCGCCACTCGCGCTTCGCGTAGGCATCGCGCAGGATGAGGTGCGCCACACCAAGCCCCTGGAACATCAGCGGAAGATTGCGGTAGATGGACCACGGCTGCGGAGGCACCACACTGTTCCACTGGTTGCTGGGGGGTACCAAGAGGCATAGGCGGATCAGTCCAGCCACGAGCAATGCACTCCCAAACCAGCCGAGTTCCCCTTGGAGACGGGCCCTCCAGAGAAACAGCATGATCACGTAGAAGAGAGTCAGTGTGAAGGCGGTCGACAGTGCGCCCAGGCCCACGAGTCCGATCCTCTGGCCCACAAGCGTGAACCCGATCCCCAGGTCACCCAGTGCGTAGGCCAGCACACGGAACCCGACGTGCCCCGTGTCCCCCAGAGCCAACAGGAAGAAGGCCCATCTCACGAGCCGGGCGGGTTCGCGGTCGTCGGGCGCAACAGCTGAACGCCGATAGGTCATGGTGATCACGAGCCACCACACCGTGACGAGGTAGGCCAGGTTGAACACTATCTCCGTCCACATCCTCGTTGCTTCGGACAATCAGATTCTCCTTATGGGTGCAGCAAAGCGGTGACGATGCCCATGGTAGGGATTAGTGTCAGGCAGCCGACGGCGAACCGTGCCGCACTGAAGCCGAACGGGCCGACTTGGTCCATGCCGAGGCGCTGGGGGACAAAGGCGCTCCCTCACACTCTGGGCACCACAAGAGCAGGGCCAGATCGGCGTGTACGCGCACTCTGCGCGAACACGTCAGCCCCTTGTCCAAGACGCTGGGCTGATTATCCTCAGGGCGGGGCCCCGCTGGATCACTCGTAGCGCAGGGCGTCAATAGGGTTCAGGCGCGCCGCTCGGCGGGCGGGATAAATCCCGAAGAAGAGTCCGACGGCCGCCGAGAACGTGGTGGCCAGGAGGACGGCCTGGGAGGTGACGATGGCGTTGAACCCGTCCACCAGTCGGGAAATAACGGTCGCTCCCGAGGCGCCCAAGGCGATGCCTATGAGGCCTCCGAGGAGGGATAGGGTCATCGCCTCGAGGAGGAACTGCCAGAGGATGTCGCGGCGACGGGCCCCCACGGCCTTTCGCAGGCCTATTTCCCGCGTCCGCTCCGTGACCGAGACGAGCATGATGTTCATGATGCCGATGCCACCAACCAGCAGGCTGATGCCAGCGATGGCACCCAGGAAGATGGTCAACACGTTGGTGATGTCGCCGAATACGTCAATGATGTCGGACTGACTAACGATGGAGAAATCATCCTCGTCAGTGAAGTCGATGTCGTGGCGTTCGCGAAGAATCGCAGCGATCTGTTCCCCGGCAGCGTCCATACGATCCTCACTGACGGCCTCCACGTAGATCGCAGTCACGAGATGCTCACCGGAGCGTCCCCGGGCGGAGAAAAGGCGCATCTGTGCTGTTGTCAAAGGGACGAATACGGAGGCATCCTGGTCCCCAAACGACGAGCCGCCCTTCGACTCCATGACGCCCACGATGCGAAAAGCGATGTCGTTAATCTTGATCGATTCGCCGATGGGATAGGGGTTGTCCGGGAAGAGGTCCTCGACCACGGTCTTTCCGAGCGCGGCCACGCGCGCCTGACTGTCCAGATCGACCTGGCCTATGAAATCCCCAGCCTCAGGGAACCAGGTCCGAACCCGCGGGTAGTCCGGCGTCACACCCTCAATGTCTGCGACGGTATCACGTTTGCCCGCCGTCACCACGGTCGAGCGGAAGAAGACGGGCGCGACCGCTGCCACATCAGGCGCCCGGATGGGGTCCCGTAGTGCCTCTGCGTCCTCCGCGGTCAGCTCAGCTACGCCTACCGAGGTACCGGGAGGACCTGAGAAGGCCTCTTCCTCACCGCCGGGCAGAACGAAGAGCAGGTTGGAGCCGATTCCCTGGAACTGTTCCTCTATATAGACTGACACACCCTCGCCCGCCGACATCAGCGTGATGACAGCGCCAACGCCAATGATGATGCCCAGCATGGTCAGGGCGGCCCGTAGCTTGTTCGACCCAAGTGCGCGAAGCGCTATCCGAACACTCTCCGTGAAGTCCAAGCCGACTAACCTCCCTCCATTCCTGGCTGTGCAGCGAGCGGCAACGGCTCGGCAGCCAGGGTGCCACCGGGTGACTGGCTTACTGAATCGGTGGCTTGCTCTAGCCGTGCTGCGTCGTCACCAGGGCGTGTCGCAGTCAACGGTTCTTCGATGAGCTCGGTGTGGCTGATCTGCCCGTCGTAGAGGTGGACGATCCGCTCGCTATGCCGGGCGATAATCGGATCGTGCGTGACCAGGATCACGGTGATGCCTCGGCTACGGTTCAGTTCCTGGAGGATGGCCATCACCTCTGCGCCCGATTTGCTGTCCAGGTTCCCCGTCGGCTCATCCGCCAGGATGATGGACGGATCGCCTACGAGCGATCGGGCGATGGCTACGCGCTGCTGCTGCCCGCCCGAGAGCTCGGTGGGCTGATGGTCCAATCTGTGGCCCAGACCAACAGTCTCCAGTGCAGCCTGCGCGCGAGCCCTCCGTTCTGGCCGGGGCACGCCCGCGTAGATGAGCGGCAACGTGACGTTTTGCAGCGCCGAAGTACGTGCCAAGAGGTTGAAGGTCTGGAAGACGAAACCGATCCGGATGTTCCGGATTGCAGCCAACTCATCGTCGTGCAAGTGACTCACGTCCTGCCCTTCCAGGAAATAGGATCCACGCGTGGGTTGATCCAGGCATCCTATGATGTTCATCATCGTGGACTTGCCCGAGCCCGAGGGGCCCATGATGGTCACAATCTCCCCTTTCCTGACCTCCAGGGAGACACCGCGCAATGCGTGGACCTGGACTTCACCCATCTCGTAGACCTTGCAGATATCCCGAAGTTCAATAACCGGTGTTGCCATCACTGTCCTTTGCCTCACGGGCGTCCGAAACCGAACGGTGAGGACTCGGGTAGCCGGACGACCACGTCGCCCTCGGAGAGACCATCCAAGACCTGGGCGAACCCTTCGTACCGAACGCCAAGCTGCACGTCTGCGCGCTCGGTATCGTCCCCCACACGGCGATCGACGTAGGTCTGTCCCACGTCACTGTCGACGCGAACCACCCAGGTCGGAATCCGAAGGATCTCCGTGAGTTCCTGGACGACGATCGTCGCGTTTGCCGTCATATCTGTTCGGATTGGCGCGTCGCTCGCGTCAAGATCCACTCTCACGTCGTAGGTCACAACGCCTCCATTGAGGGTGGCCGCGGGGGCGATGAACTCGACCGTACCTGTAGCCCCAACGTCAGGCAGTGCGTCGAAGGTGAGCTCGGCACGCTGCCCTGCGCTCAGGTGGCCCACGTCGATCTCGTCGACCTCCAGGACCACGTGCAGTTGCGAGGGGTCGACAACTACCACGACGGGAACACCAGGGGATGCTTGCTCCCCGACGGTGACATAGACAGCGGCGACGGTCCCGCCAACGGGTGACGTGAGCGTTGCCTGCTCCAACGCCAGCTCCGCCTGCGTGAGGGAGGCTCGCGCCTGGGTCACGGCCGCCTCGGCGGCCGCAATCTGGCTCTCGAGAGCGCCCGTTCGCAACAGGTCGAGCTGTGCCTGCGCGGCATCGCGGTTGGCCGCGGCCGCGTCGACGTTTGATTGGGCGGCCCGCAGTTGATCGACGTCCGCGCCACGCTTCAATTCGTCGAGACGTGCTCGCGCGGCATCAAGGGCCACCTTGGCGGCCTCCAATTGATACCGGGCCTGTTCCTCGGGCACACCAAGAAGCGGGCAGATGGTCTCCTCGAATCCCTCCGTGAGCGTGATAACCTGTCCACCTGGCAGCGGGATCAGATCCCCGGCCCGTTTCTTGATGGTCCTGCACTTCATCGTCGTTTCGTGCCAGTCGTCCGCCTTCTTCTGCTGAGTCAATGCGGAGGCGACCTCCGCTTCAGCAGCGGCGATCTGGGCTGCCGTGGTGCCGGAACTGACCTGATCGCGCTCGGCCGTCGCCGCTTCCAGCTGGGCTTCCGCTGCAGCCACGTTCGCTTCGGCAGCTCGAATCTCCTCGGCGCGGGGACCGGACTGCAGTCTCGCCAGCTGCGCCTCCGCCAACGACAGGCTTGCCTTGGCCTGGTCCACCTGGAGGGCGAGGCGATCGGTAGCGAGCCTCACCAGAACATCACCGGCCTGGATTTGGTCGCTGACCTCGACAGGAACTGCGACCACCTCACCTCCGGCCTCGAGAGCCAGGTCGACCCTCTCGTGCGGCTCGACCCTCCCGCTTGCCGAGACGACGACGAGCATCCTGCTCCGTTCAACACGTGCCGACCTGAGTCCCTCGACTGGCTCAGACGCCCGTTGCTGATAGCGCCAGTAGGCCCCGCCAGCGATGAGGCCTACTGCGACCACAGCCAATATGACGACTATCGTCCTTCTCTTCATCGATTACCCATCCCTACGGAGGACCGAATTCGAACGCGGCACTCTCCTCCAGCCGGACGATCTCGTCGCCCGCGGAGATGCCGCTGATCACCTGAGCTACTCCCTCAAAGCGCGCGCCTAGCTGGACGTCGCGCCGCTCGATGCTGTCGCCGACGCGAAGATCCACATATGTCTGCCGAGTGTCCTCGTCAATCCGCACCACCCACGTGGGAATCCTGAGAACGTCGACGAGCTCCTCAACCACGATGGTGGCGTTGGCTGACATGTCAGCGCGAACAGGAGCAGTCGTGGGCACGAGATCGACGACCACCTCATAGGTCACGAGGCCGCCATCCAGCGACGCGATAGGCGCAATACTGCTCACAGTTCCCTCGAGGGCCACATCGGGCAGGGCCTCCACGGAAACGTCAACCGCTTGTCCTTCCTCCAGAAGCCCAATGTCAATCTCGTCAACTTCAACAGTGATGTGGAAGGCGGAGTCATCAAGGAGGATAACAGATGGCTCTAGCGTCGGGGAAGCTTCACCACCCGATACGTTGACTTTGAAGACGCGCCCGTCGTACGGCGCGCGCAGCGTTGCGTTCTCCAGAGCCAGTTCAGCGAGTTCGAGTGCGACGTGAGCTTGGGCTACCTGGGCCCGCGCCTCCGCGATCTCCTCTTCCGTGGTGCCGGCCAACAGCTGATCGAGTTGGGCCTGTGCTGCATCTCGCTGGGCGACGGCGGAGTCCACGTTTGCATGGGCCGCACGAAGCTGCTCACTGGTTGCGCCGCCGAGCAAGTCCTCGAGACTTGCCTCCGCCGCAGCTAGTTGCAGGTTGGCGGTATAGAGGTCGTAGTTGGCCTGCTCCTTCCTATCCCCGTCGTCCTCCATCGTGTCGTAGGTGTCCTGAGCGACTTCGCGGGCCGTCCACGCCTGCGCCACCTGCGCCTCGGCGGCAGCTACCTCCGCCTCAGTGGGCCCGCTGATCAGCTGGTCGCGATTCGCCTGGGACGCCTCCAGCTGCGCCTCCGCTGCGCGCACGCTGGCCCTGGCTTGCTCGACCTCTTCAGACTGGGGACCGGCCCGCAGTTGCTCGAGCTGCGCCTCCGCCGATTCAAGTCCTGCTTCCGATTGTTCGACCTGGAGCTCGAGTTGCGACGTGTCGAGTTGCGCTAGGGGGTCGCCTGCCACGACCTGGTCGCCCGCGCTGACGAAGACCTGGGACACCCTTCCCGGGGTTTCGAAGTTCAACTCCACGCTGGCCCGTGGCTCGATCTGGCCGCTCGCTGTCACCGCCACCACCATTGAGCCCCGCCGGACCACTGTGGAGCGGAGGCCCGCCTCCGGTGTCGTCTGGCCAAACCTCCGACGCCAAACGAAGTAGCCGCCTACTCCTGCTGCGATTAGTATGCCCACGAGTACGAAAGCAACATGTCGCCTCATCGCACCTCCACGAGCCCGACGACTTTCAAGCCCCTTAACCTTCTGTTCAACATTGCTGTCGATCATTGACTCCGAACTGGCAGTAAAGTTGACCCGGGTCATAATTATATCCGGTGGACTAGGAATGTCAAGGTCCGGGAACAGTCTGAGGCTGCGCCGGCGGCGATTGACATGGGCCTGCCGTGTGCTATACTGGCACCGGGCAGTGAGCTTCGCGATGGACAGTTGACCGCTTTCGGAGACGAGAGACCATGCGACTGACGAACAGACCCGACAGGCAGAAACCAGAGCAGCAAGGCCGGCTATCCGGGGGGTGGAGGAACCTCCCGGGCTGCAGTGCTGGCAGTATCGTGATATGGCTGCTGTTCGGTCTGGTGATTGCCTCGCTCGTGTGGGGGCCCCTGAGCAACCGCCTGACGAGCCACACCCGGATCAGCTACAGTACCTTCCGTGAACAGGTGCAGGCTGGAAACGTGGCACAGATCACCGTTGCCGGGCAGCAGATCGAGGGGAAACTCAAGGAACCGCTGGCACTGGATGAGGAGAGCGGCCAATCAGCGCCCGTCGAGGCGTTTGTCACCACGCTGCCCTCCTTTGGCGATGACGAGCT
>JASFVG010000080.1:0-13302 GCA_050049955.1 Anaerolineae bacterium
TCACCGCTCGAGCCGCAGACTACGGCTGGGAACGTGTGCCTGCCCTGTGGCGCTGGCGTCAGTTCTGGCCAGACGTCCTATGGTGGGAATACCGGAAACCCGGGAGCCTCACCTGGTGGGACTGCATGCTTGACGTGTTCGAGCCCGAGGAGATTGAGTCGTACTTCGGCCCAATCCCGGACCCCGTGGACTGACGTGACGTCGCTCATCATTCTGACCGGCGACCGGGGTATTGGCAAGTCGACCATCTGTCGCCGGGTGGTCGCCCTGGCCCAATCCGCAGGATGGTCCTGTGGTGGCATCATCACGCTGTCGCGCGGGGATGCGCGGGACGTCCTGGACGTGGGCAGCGGCGATGTGCGGCGCCTGACCCAGTCGCCAGATACAGCTCGGACCGTGGACCAGGGGCGCTTCCGTTTCAATCCTCGGGTGCTCAGATGGGCAGGCCAGAGACTTCACCAGGCCACGCCCTGTGACCTCCTGGTGATCGATGAGATCGGACCGCTGGAGCTGGAGCGGGGCAAGGGTTGGGCGAACGCGCTCGACGTACTAGCAGGCGGGGGTTTCGGGCTGGCCCTGGTGGTTGTCCGGCCTGAACTCGTGGCGCGTGCACGGGCTCAGCTCCCAAACTATGCCCCGGTGGTCTTCAGTGCAACGAGGGAGAATCGAGATCAGTTACCCGCCACCCTGGTGAGCGCGCTTGGATAGAAGATGGAACCCTGCCCACGAATCAGTTCCCCTCCTCCCACTCTCCAAGGCCCTCCTGTAGCACCCGCAGCGGCAGCACCCCGCAGTTGGCCCGGGATGGACCCAACTCGATTCCTAGCATCTCGAAGATGTCCTGGTCGTCCATGGCCTTCAGCTCAGCGATGGTCTTCCCCTGGATCTCCTCTGTGAACATCGATGCCGACGCCATGCTGATCACGCAGCCCTGACCGGTGAACCTCGCCTGGCTGACTCTCCCATTCTCAAGACTGATGTCAAGCCGCACGCAGTCCCCGCAGATGGGATTGTCGCGCTCGCAGGAGATATCGGGATTGTCCAGGGTCCCTTCATTGCGGGGGTGACCGTAGTGATCGAGTATCTGCTTGCGGTAGAGGTCGGACATGGTGTCTCCTGACTGGACCGTTACCAAATCCAGCTGGTATGGGTGCCCCCTTACAGGGACATCGATTGGCTATCCTGGTCAGTGTTGATCGTCAGGCTGACCGGGCCACAGACCAGGGCGGACGCGGTCGTGAGCCTCACCAGCGGGAGAGGCCTCAAGCCAGCGATGACCCGTCATCCGCAGAAGAAGGCGTCAACCAGCATGGCAGCACCCCTTCCTAGGGCCTGGCGACGAGCAGCTGCTGAGCTTTGCGTATACCTTCAACCAGCCGATCCACTTCGTCACGGGTGTTGTAGAGGTAGAAGCTGGCACGCGCCGTGGGCGGGAGGCCCAGGTATTGATGAAGAGGTTGCGCGCAGTGGTAGCCCGCGCGGATGGCCAAGCCCTCCAGGTCAAGGATCTGTGCCAAGTCATGAGGGTGGACCGACTCCACAATGAAGGCGACCACTCCACTGCGGCTGGACGCCCCGGGCCCGACAGCGCATACACCCGACAGCTCGCTCAGTCTCTCAAGGGCATAGGCGGCCAACATCTGCTCGTGGGTCCGAATGGCCTCCATCCCCAGCCCTTCCAGATAGTCGATCGCCGCGCCGAGTCCTATCGCCTCCGCAATGGCGGGCGTACCGGCCTCGAACTTCTCGGGTAGATCAGCCCAGCTTGCCTCGCCGTGCTCGACGCGTTGGATCATACCGCCGCCCGTGACGTGAGGGGACATCGCCGCCAAGAGCTCCGGGCGGCCGTAGAGCACGCCAATCCCGGTTGGAGCACACATCTTGTGACCGGAGAAGGCAAAGAAATCGCATCCCAATGCGCCGACATCCACGGGCATGTGGGGCACGCTCTGCGCCCCGTCTATGAGCACGCAAGCGCCGGCTGCACGGGCGCGCGACACAATCTCCTGAGCGGGGTTGATAGTACCGAGGACGTTCGAGACATGCGTGAACGCCACCAGCTTGACGGATTGCTCGAGTAGTCGATCGAACGATCCTAGATCCAACTGCCCGTCTTCGGTCAGTGACATGTATTCGAGGTTAGCGCCCTTCTCCCGCGCCAACTGCTGCCATGGTACCAGATTGCTGTGATGCTCCATCTCGGTGATGACGATGCGGTCGCCCACCCCCACGTGGGCGCGTCCCCACGACGAGGCCACGAGGTTGATCGCCTCCGTGGTATTCCGGGTGAAGACGATGCCTCGCCGGTCAGGAACGTTGATGAAGGCCGCAACCTTCTCCCGGGCAGCCTCGTAGGCAACGGTAGCCTCCTCGCTGAGGGTGTGCACCCCACGATGGATGTTCGCGCACCCGTGCCTGTAGAAATCACTCATGGCCTCAATGACCGCCTCGGGCTTCTGGGTGGTAGCGGCATTGTCCAGGTAGGCCAGCGGCTTGCCGTGTATCCGGCGCTCTAGTATTGGGAAATCAGCCCTGACCTTGATGGGATCCAATTTCGCGTGAGTGGTCAATCCAGCCTCCGCTCCGATTTACCGAGGGTTCGTCTCCAGCGCCCCAAGAACCTCGTCACTTGCTCGGCTCTATCTTAGCCCGCAGAGAATGCAGGACTATGAGGCTCACCAAGGGTGCCTCGTATCGACCACGAGCAGCGAGCAGAGACACGAGTGAGACTGCTACGGCGACGGCGCTTGCTGGCGGGGTAAGGGTCCTCCTAGCTGAAGAGCTTCTGCAACTGCATAGCTGTTGACATGTCGCCCTTGACCTTGAGACGCCCCTGCATAAAAGCTGCCATGGGGTTTAGCTCCCCCTTGACAAGCGCCTTTAGGTCCTCGGCCATAGCCTCCACCGTAAGGGTGGGCGATTCGGGGCTCCCGTCCTCGAAGCTCACCTCACCGTCACGAATTGAGACGGTCCATTGTCCGCCATCCTCTCCCGAGAGATCGAACAGGATTGTGGCGTCCATACCCTGCAGCTTCTCAGCGCTGGCCGATCGCGACATCGCCTCCAGCGCTTCCTTCGCAGTCGTGAATCGAGGCATTGGTTTCTCCGTTTCCTATCGACTATGAACGCCCGAATCGGCGTTTACCAGCGCAGTTCTAGGGCTCCCAGATGCGCCGTGCGTGCCCTGCGGCTGCATCGCTCGCCAGTCGTTGGGATTCGCCGCCGGCACTCGCCACCGGCACTTCCCATCATCAGAGGCGCCCAGATACGACGGCCACCTTTCGAGTGCGCTGAGGATCGCAGGGCTTGGCCCTGCCTTTCGTGTGTCATCCGCCCCCATCTATCGGCTTCATCTCTTCCCAGTTCTGCCCCTTCCTAAGGTCGACCTTGAGGGGCGCGTCGAGCTCAAAGGCGCCTTCCATCACGCCGCCCATCAGGGGCACGATGGCCACCACCTCGTCGTCCGGGGCCTCGACAATCAGCTCGTCGTGCACCTGCAAGATCATCTGGGAGCGCAGCCCCCGGTCCTCTAGCGCCCTGTGTAGGCGGATCATCGCAATCTTTATGATATCAGCGGCGGTTCCTTGAATAGGCGCATTGATCGCCATGCGCTCAGCGGCCTGACGCGCTTGGTGAGAGGCTTTGCTACCCGCCTCCAGCTCCGGGAAGTAGCGTCGGCGCCCCAGCAGCGTCTCGACGTAACCCTGTCGCGCGGCTAGTGCTTTGGTGTCCTCAATGTAGCGGCGCACCCGCGGGAAGCGCTCGAAATACGTGTGTATGAAGTCCTCGGCTTCAGGCTGCGTCAGCCCTGTTGCCTGAGCCAATCCGAACGCCGTCTGCCCGTAAGACAGCCCGAAGTTGACCGCCTTCGCCAGCCGACGCTGATCCGGCGTCACGGCCTCCAGGGGGACGCCGAGAATGGCGGAAGCAGTGCTGAGGTGGATGTCTTCGCCGCGCGCGAAGGCGCTCAACAAGCCCTCGTCCTGGGATATGTGCGCCATGACCCGCAATTCCACCTGCGAGTAGTCGGCAGCGACGAGCGTCCAGCCGGACCGCGCGACGAAAGCCTTGCGGACATGCCTCCCCAGCTCCGTGCGGATTGGGATGTTTTGTAGATTGGGATCGCTGGAACTGATGCGTCCTGTCACCGTCCCGGCCTGGTTATACGATGTGTGCAGACGCCCGGTCTGGCCGTTGATGAGGCGGGGAAGCGCATCGACATAGGTCGACTTCAGCTTGGAATACTCGCGATGCTTCAACACGAGTTCGGTCACCGCCCGTCCCTCTGGCACCCGATCCCGAAGCCGCTCCAGCACTCCGGCCGCCGTCGAATAGTGACCGGACTTCGTGCGTCGCACGCCTTGAGAAGGCAGGCCCAGGGTCTTGAACAAAGCGTCCGAGAGCTGCTGCGTCGAGTTCACGTTGAACCGGTACCCGACCTCCTCGAATACCTGCTCCTCAATCTCGCTCAGATCGGCGGCCAACTCCCGGGACATCTGTTCGAGCGGCGCAGCGTCGAATCCGACGCCAGCCTGCTCCATCGCCGCCAACACCGGTACCAAGGGCATCTCCACATCGGTGAACAGCGACCAGAGCTGCTTCGCTTGCAGCTCCGGCTTCTGCAGCGCTGTTAGGCGGAAGGTCATGTCGACATCAGCGCAGGCGTAGGGAGCAGCCCGAGCCACCGGCACCTCACGCATGGTCAGCTGGGCCCTCCCCGTGCCGATCAGGTCCGTGATCGGCGTCATTCGCTGGTGAAGCCGAGTCCACGCGAGATCTTTGAGCCCGAGGCCCGTTGAGGCAGGATCAAGTAGCCACTCGGCGATCATGGAGTCAAACGCCACCGGATCGACGTCGGCGCCACACCGCTGCAGCACGATGAGGTCATACTTGATGTTGTGCCCCTGCTTGGGGACACTCGGGTCGGCGAGAAGCGGGCTTAGGGCATCCACCACGGCCGTCAAAGGCAGTTGGGGGTCATTCGGCGGAGAAAGGATCGGCACGTAGAAGCCACGCTGGGCACCATCCGTGATCGAGATACCGACGATCTGTGCCTCCATGGGATCGACGGCTGTGGTCTCCGTATCGATGGTCAGCGCCTCAGCACCCTCCAGGCTGGCAGCCAACCGCTGAAGGCCTTCCTCATCAGTGACCACCTCGTACTTCACCTTCTCGTCACCGGCAGTTTCTGTTCCCTCGGGTCCGGCTCCCTCCTCATGGCCGAACATGCTGAGCTGCTGCGCCGGGCCCGCTGGCCTGCTGGTCCCAGGAGTGGGCAGGCGGTTAATCAGAGATGTGAACTCCAGTTCGTGGAAGAGATCGAGTGCCTCAGCGTGCTCGAACGCGCGGACGCGGCAGGCCTCGAGATCGAGCCGCACGGGCGCATCCCGCACGATTTGCGCCAGCCGGCGGCTGAGAAACGCCTCCTCGCGCCCTTCCTCGAGCCTCTTTCTGAAACGGCTCGCAACTTCGTCTAGGTGCGCGTAGATCCGGTCGAGCGACTCGTACTCCTTGAGCAGCTTGGTGGCCGTCTTCTTGCCGACGCCGTAGACACCGGGAATGTTGTCGGACTTGTCGCCCATCAGGCCTCGGTAGTCGACGAGTTGCCCTGGGGCCAGACCGTCGTAACGCTCCTTCACGCGCTCGACATCGTAGATGACGGTGTCGGAGAATCGCCATCGGGACGTCAGCACACGGGTGTGCTCGTCGACCAGCTGGAGCAGGTCCGCGTCCCCAGTTACGATAAGGGTGTTTACACCCTGTTCTTCCGCCTGACGGGCCAGCGTGCCAAGTAGATCGTCAGCTTCAAAGCCCTCCTCCTCATAGATGGGGATGTCGAGCACTCTGACGACCTCCCGGACACGCTCCATCTGGGCCCGCAACTCGTCCGGCATCTTGGCCCGCTGGGCTTTGTACGCCTCGTAGATCTCGTGCCGGAACGTTGGCCCCTTATCGAAGGTCACGGCGATATGGGTCGGGGCCTCGTCCCGAAGCACGTTGAGAAGCATCGAGGTGAACCCGTACACGGCGTTGGTCAGCTCACCCCTGGCTGTCTTGAGGTCTTCAGGCAGGGCATGGTAGGCCCGGTATGCCAGGGCATGGCCATCGATCAGCACCAGTTTGTTTGGGTTAAGCATGGGACCACCTTGGGGGGCACCGACCGTGTTATGTCATGAGGTCACGGATGCGTTTGGCAGCCGTTCGTGCACGGTGACGCAGCATGCCGAGGGCAACATCACTACTCAGAGCCACCGACAGTATGACGGCGTCAACCACGCTCAGCGAATAGAGCACCTGCTCGTCGCCTTCTACGCTCTGCTCGAAGGCGTGTTGCTCCTCATGTCCCAGGACTTCGGCCGCCTGGCCCGATATGCGGTAGCTATCGGCGATGACCGCTGCCAGCTCCTTGACATCCTCATCGCGGAGGCGACCGGCCGACCCCAGCAAGCTCTCCCCGCGAGTCAGGAGAACAGTTGCAGCATCAAGCTCTCGGGCCAGACTCTCCATCTCACGCAGAACCTGGGGAGAGCATTCCTGCGGGCTGGAAACTGACCCAGGGGCAGCGGCAGTCTGGGCCGGTGTCTTGGTTGGCTGTCTGGCCTCAACCGGCTCCATGACCTCAGCTGGCGCAGGCGAATCACTAACGGGCCTCGACAACGCCGTCTCCAGCAGATCGGCCAGGTCGGGAAGGAAGAACGGCTTTGACAGCGTCCCCTGAACGTCCAGGTCCACCAGTTCCTGTGGAAGCGCGTCGCCTGTCAGGGGTATGAGCATCAAGCGCAAGTCAGCCTGTCCCTCACGCAACCTCCGGGCAACGCTGATGCCGTCTAGACTAGCCACTACGCCAACGCCGAGATCGACGATGGCCAGGTCAAACCTCTCGATGGACGCCGCCTCGAGCGCCTGAGCCCCGTCGTGGGTGACAGTAACGCGATACTCCCCCTCCTGCTCTAGACTCTGCTGGAGCATTGAGGCGAAGCCGATGTTGCTGTCCACAATCAAGATCGAAGGTACGTTACCCATCGTGGTTGCTCCCACCAACGCTGTACCGCGACGCGCAGGACCTTGGTCTCCTTGCCCCCAACCCCGATAGCCGACACGCTTCGGTTCCGAACAGGAAACGGCTATCCCCGAACCCTGCCCCGCCCTAACGGCTCAGCAGGGTTCGTCTACGCTCCGTACTCGCCGAGGATCAATTCCTCGAGTGCCCGCTTCGGCACATGATGGACACCCTCGTCATCCCGATAGTACCGGATATCGCCGTCAGCGCCGGTCTCTTCGAGCACGACAGTCTCCTTGGGTCGGCCAAGAGCCAGCGTGAGAAGTATGTCGTACCGCTCCGGTATGTCAAGGTCCTCCCGGAGCCCTTTCCTGTCGAGCGCGCCCAGCATGCACCCGCCCAGACCGCGCTCTGTGGCACCGAGCATAATCGACTGCGCGGCAATGCCGTGATCGCACCCTATCGATCTGCGAATCTCCGTATCGCCCAGGATGAGGATGTACGCCGATGGGCGCTCTCCCTCGGCAGGACCGGCCCAGTCCTTCAAATAGCCTGCCCACCGTGTGTTGGGGAAAATCCTTGCATTGGTCTCTGGATCGGCACTCAGAATGAACTTCAGCGGCTGGAGATTCGAGCCGGACGCCGAAAGGCGTGCCAGATCGACCAACGCTCTAAGGGTCTCAAGGTCTATCGCGTCGTCCTGATAGAACCGCCGGTAGCTCCTGTTCTTCTCAACCAGCTCTCTCAGCATGATGGCATCCTCCATTGTCTTGCCGACGCTTCCCGGGAATCAGATTCGGCCGTAGATCAGCGCTATTCTAACTGCCCTTCCCGTCTTGCGCAACTGAGCTAGGCCGCGACATTATCGATGGGGATCCCGCGAAGCGCGGGGAGACAAGCGCGCTGTCCTCTGAACAAGAAAGACCCACCCCTTGCGTCGAGCATCTCGGGTGGGTCTCTATGACATCCGGCAGGGTTTGAATCCGCCGCCTTCTAGTCCGCAACCCGAACCCCTGCGCGGCCCACGAGCCTGCAGTGGTCCACCGACGTTGGAATACTGCCAAGCTCAGCTCCGCTGAGCGGCTCAGCGGAGCTGAGCCCTTCGGTCTCCGGTTGAACTGGTCCGGATTCAGAGACGATGCAGCCTAGACCACCTCTAGCAGTGCATCCATATGCCCGTATAGTGACCTTGGCCGGACCGGCACGACAGGCATCCCAACCTGGTGAAGCCTTCGCCTGCGAGGGCTGATACACACGGCATCCGCCCAGCTACTATCGCCGGCCCACGTCATGAGGGGCGGGATCCGGTGGGGCAGTCGTATCAAGGATTCTTCAGGACTATCATCCCAAACCGCAAGCGCCCTCAGCGGGACGACAGCCCAAACTGCTCCCGCTCCGCACTGGTGAGCTCGCGGAAGACGCAGCACTCCTTGGCGTACTCCACCAGCTCTTCGGTCGTTTGCCAGACGCGCCAGATCTCCGCCAGGGCGATCTGCGTACCCACAGCCACGTACTTGCCGTCCGGAGACCAGCGTGCGAACGGTGAGTAGACGGCCGGTGTGGACAGAGTCAATAGCTCATCGCCGGTTTCAGCGTCCCAGATGCGCGTGGTGCTGTCACTGCTCGAGCTCACGATGCGCCGGCCGTTCGGGGACCACGTACCCAGGAATACCTGGCTGGTGTGGCCCCTGATGACCAGCAACTCTTCACCGGTGTTGGCATCCCAGACCCGGACGGTGGTGTCCTCTGCCCCGATGTCATCGTATCCACTCGTGGTCAGCAATCGGTCGCCATCAGGCGACCACACCGTTGACAGCACCGCCGTTGGGGCTTCGTGAGCCAAAGCAAACAGCGCCTCTCCTGTGGCTACATCGAAGATCCGCGCGGTGTCACATGAAGCGGAGATCCTGCTGCTGTCCGGCGACCACTCTAGCGCGTCGATACAGTCCAACACGTCACCTCTCTCGGGGCGCCTCAGCGTCTTGAGCAGCTCGCCTGTCTGATAGTCCCACACATGCAGGAACCCATCTATCGTACCCGCGGCGACAAGCGCCCCATCCGGTGACCAGCCACTGGAGCGAATCCAACTGCCATCGGGCACGGTGAAAGACCGGACCACCTTCCCGGTCTGGGCATCAAGAGCGTACATCGTCATCAACTCTTCCTCGCCCCCGGGCCAGGAACTGGTGCCCCTGGTAAGGAGCAGACGATCGTCCGGCGAGAAGTCCGCTTCGGCCCAAATGTAGTCGAAATCGGCACCTAGATTGTCCACGACAGCTTGAGCCGCCGCCACATCCCAGATCGCCAACCTGCCCGGTGCGCCCGTTCCGACATACAGGTCACCCCCTGGCAGGGCCAGATAGCGGCCGTCCGAAGACCAGGCCAGGTCCCAAACAGTCATATACGGCAAGGTCTGTGCGGCCGTGCTGGGAGCACCGTTCCAGATGCGAGCTACGCCACCTGCCCCCGCGCTGACCAGCCGCTCGTCGACAGGCGACCATGCCAGGTGCGCGACGGAGTCGATCTGACCGCCGAGTTCGGCGATGACGTCCCCAGTGGTGGGGGCGCCAGGGGTGGGGTCCCCCTGGGTGATGCTCCAGATGCGGATCAGGCCATCGTCGGTCCCCGTGGCCAGATGCGTACCGTCGGGCGACCAGGCCACGCTCCATACAACTCCGGCCTGAGGTTCGATGGTGCCCAGGTGCTCGGTCGTCGCTGTACCCTCGTCGTGCGATGCTCCATCCCAGAACTGCACGCTGCCATCGTCACCCGCCGTGGCCAATCGTCCCCCATCCGGTGACCAGGCCACGCTGTTCACGGCGCCCTCGTGCCCCTCCAGCACCCTGAGCAGCTCGCCATTCTGTGGATCCCAGATGCGGGCCGTGCCATCTTCGCTGGCCGTGGCCAGTAGCTCTTCGTCAGGCGACCAATCCACCGCGTTGACGTCGTTCCCGTGACCGCTGAGCACCCACTCCTGCTCCTGCAGGGAAGCATCCCAGACAATGGCCGTATTGTCGCCTCCCACGGTCGCCAGCCGTCCGCTCTGGGGCGCGAAGTCGGCCGCCGCCCCGGTGGGATAATGCCGGAGAGATGTGACGATGCCCTCTCCCTCTTCCGGCTCAGCTTCATTCGCGATTTCGATGGTTACGACTGGCGTTGCCACTGCCTCGCCCTCGCCAGGCGGGGTTGCGTCCCACAGCATCAGGTCATAGTCCTGGCTTCCCAACAGGAAGCGATCCCCGGATACAGTCAGCAGGTGCTCGCCATCCGGGGACCAAGTGACGGCCAGTCCATAGTCGAAGATGTTGCCCGTGATCCCCTCTGGGAGATGGATGACCCGCAGTTCGTCGCCGGTGGATGCTTCCCAGATATGGACGGTATTGTCGGTGCCGGTCGTTGCGACCTGCGTGCCGTCCGGCGACCAGGCGGCGCTGGTGACAGCGCCGTCATGTCCGCTGTACTCTTGAAGCGCCCGGTTGTAAGTGACAGCCTGCCCCAGAGCGTGCTCGGCCTGGGGTGTGTAGGGATACCGCTCCAGGGCCTCCAGCGCCAGGAGCACGGCTCGATCCCCGTACCCGGCTTCAAGCTCCGCCTCAGCTTGCGCGGCCAACAGAATCCCGGCCTGCCGCAGCGCCTCCTGCTCCTCGGCCCTGGCCCGCCGCCACTGCTGGCCGGCCAGGAGCGCGAGCACGATGGCCACGATCAGGCCGCCAGCGAGCCCGAAGATGATCTGCCTCCGGCGCCTCCGGCGCTCCCTCTCTCTCGTCAGGGCCAGTTCCTGCGATGCCTCCAGAAACTCGCGCTCCAGCGGGTTCGGCTCGCCGGGGTGTCCCGCAATCCACTCCCCAGCGGTGGCCAGCCGTGCCCCGCGGTACAGCTCGCCCGACTCGCGCCCCAACCGCTCCCATTCCATCGCGGCCTCGGTCAGGTGGCGGTGCGTCCGCAGCCCCTCCCGGTCCTCGTCGAGCCATCCGCGCAGCGCTGGCCACTCCCGGATCAGCGCCTCGTGGGCGACCTCCACCGTCTCCTCACCCGTCGTAATCAGCCTGGCGTCGGCCAGGGTCTTGAGCACCGCCTCGACCGCCGGCGCCTCCTCCTCCGTGCGCGCCAGTTCCGCCGGCGCCACACGGCGCCGGGTGTCCTGCGTCCCCTCCTCCCCCAGCTCTGTCAGCCGCAGGAAGATGTTGCGGGCGATGGCCTGCTCGTCGCGTGAGAAGGCTCCATAGACCGTGTCCGCCGTCTGGGCGATGGCGCCGGCCACCCCGCCAGAAGCGGCGTAGCCGGACAGGGTCAGCGTCCGCCCCCGCCGCCGCTCCCAGGTCTCAACCAGCGCGTGAGACAGCAGCGGAAGAGCCCCCGGCTCGCCGGCTACGTCCTCGACGATAGTGTCCGCCAGACCCGGCTCCAGGGCAAGGCCCACGCATTCAGCCGGCCCCTCGATCGCTTGCTGCAATCCCTCGTCGCCCAGCGGTCCGACCAGCACGCTGTCCGCCAGCCGCGCCGCCAGCTCTGGGTGGTCGGCACACCGTCCATAGAAGTCGGCCCGGATGGTGGGCACCACCACAGCCCGCCCCTCCTCTGCCTCGACGGCGTAGAGCAGCGCGTCGATGAACGTGCGACGCTCCTGCTCATCGTGGCACAGCGCGAACACCTCCTCAAACTGGTCTACTACCAGCAGCAGGCTCACGTTGTCAGGGTCGTCCGCCAGGGCCCGGCGGATCGTCAGGTCCAGCGCTCGGGGATCGCCCTCCAGCTCCTTCAGGACTGTCCCGGGGCCCATGTCGGAAAGCAGAGAGAGACGCGCCGCCAGCTCGTCCAGTGGGTGCGACCCCGGGGTGATGACCAGCGTCTTCCAGTCAGCACTCCCTGGCAGTCCGTTCGCCCAGATGGCGGGCAGTAGGCCCGCTCTCACCACCGACGACTTGCCGCTGCCCGAGGGCCCCACCACCGCCAGGAAGCGAGTCCCCGCCAACCGTGCCGTCAGCTCCGCCACCAACGCCTCCCGCCCGAAGAAGACCTCCGCATCCTCTGGCTCGAAAGCGGCCAGGCCCTTGTAGGGGCACGGCACGTCTGCTGGCGGAAGTGCCTCCTCGTCTGCGTCAATGGGCAGCACCGCTATCGGCACAGCCGTACCCACCGGCTGGCGTTGGAGCAGGATGTTGGTCTTGACCAACTGTTGGCGCTGCAGATCGAGTTGCTCCCGCTGCATGGCCAGCTGCAGCGTCTGGCTTGTGCGGACCTCGGCCAGGGTGTCCTGCACCCCTGCCAGCATCCAGCGGAACTCCCCGAACTGCCCGCCCAGGTCTCCAAGGCCCCGAGCCAGCGCCTCCTTGATCTCTCCCGTGGCCGTGGCCATCGTCGCTTCCACCCCGTGCACCGCCTGCAGCAGGATGCTGGCGTCGGCTCGCAGAGCGGCCGCCGTCTCGCCGCCTGCCTGCCACTTGGCCAGTAACGCCTGGTTGAGCAGCGCCTGGAGCTCGCCTACGCCGGTTGTCTGACCGGCGCGCTGTCTGGCCCACAGCTCCCCGGCAAACTGGGCCGTGAAGGCACGCAGGCTGCCCGCCCCCAGGTCGCCCAGCACGCCCAGGTTGCCCTCCAGGGCCCCCGATTCGGGGTCCAGCTCGCCCTGCAGCGCCGGCACCAGGATGGCGGTCAGCAATCCCACGGCGATGCCGCCCGGTTCCAGTCCAGCGAGTTGGCTTCCGTGCTCGTCCACGGCCTGGCGCACCGACTGACCAGAGAGGGTGCGGGGCGGCGGGAAGTCTCGCCACGGTAGGTGCGGATGGTCCAACTGGAAGAGCTGCTGGGGCGCGCTCACGTTCTTGAGCAGGTGCTCGCCCAGGTCGCGGACTGATGCGCCAGGGGGCAGAAGCGAGACTTCGGTTACCGCGGGCGTGAGCAGCACCTGGCCGCCCCAGGCCGCGGCCATGACGCGGGCGGTGGCGTTGACGGGCGGGCCGAAATAGTCACCGTCTGGCGTGCCCGCCGACGCCTGGAACTCGGCCTCGCCGGCGTGCAGGCCGGCGCGGATGCGCAGCTCGCCGATGGCGCCCCAGGCCTCCGCGGCGAAGCGTTTCTGCGTCTCAAGGGCACAGGCGATCGGCTCGCCGTCCTCGAAAGCCGCGGTCACGCCATCGCCCGTATGCTTGGTGATCCGGCCGCCGGAGGCATCAATCCGCTCCCGAAGGATAGCATCGTGGCGGGCGATCACCTCGCCCATTGCGGCTGTGTGTTCCTCCCACAGCCGCGATGAGCCTTCGATGTCGGTGAAGAGGAAGACGGGCATGTTGATCTCCTTCGGG
>JASFVG010000081.1:0-13146 GCA_050049955.1 Anaerolineae bacterium
CGATGGTGGAGAGGCGATTGTCCGCCAGAGCAGGGTTGCCAGGGTGACCAAACCCGCGAGCACATAGGCACGAGAAACCCATCGCCGGCTCATTGGAATCCTTGCGCTGCCGTCCGCTCGAGGTGATGCCCTAGCTACCGGGGAGCACCCCCGGCGCGCTCCGCCATTCAGCCCGGGCCGGACTCGGTCTGCGATCTAGCTGCGGTTAACGCGCCCAGTACGCGCTGCGGAGTCAGTGGCAGCTCGTCAATCCACACGCCGGTGGCATCGTGGATCGCGGAGAGTAGGGCCGGTGCCAGGGGGATGAACGGCACCTCGCCCACCCCGCGTGCGCCCCATGGCCCACGTGGATCAGGAGCCTCCACAATGAGGGACTCAACTTCTCTCGGCACGTCCGCAATGGTGGGGATCAGATACGTGCTGAGATGTGGGGTCAGAACGTGCCCTTCCTCGGTGACGAAGTTCTCACAGGTCGCCCAACCCAGAGCCTGTGCGATGGCGCCCTCAATTTGCCCTTCGATCTGCTGTGGGTTGATGGCTTTGCCCACGTCGTCAACGCAGACGACACGCAGAACATCCAGTTCGCCCGTCTGGGTATCCACTGCGACCTCGACCGCCTCCGCTACGTAGCCGTAAGAGAAGTTGGGCAAGCCCTCTCCCGTCTCAGGGTGAAACGGCGTAGTCGTCGGGGCCCTGTACGTATGCTCAGCAACAGCAGGTCGCTCTCCTGCCTGCCAACGCTCTAGCGCGAAGGCAGCCGTCTCTCGAATAGCGTTGCCCGCCATGAACGTAGTACGCGATGCCGAGGCGGATCCTGCGCTGCCCGGGCTTGTAGCGGTATCCGAGGCATCCATACGAATGGCCACCAGCGGGACCCGCAGGGCTTCCGCAGCCATCTGCCTGAAGACGGTATGGGCCCCCTGCCCGACGTCGGCGCTGCCGATGGAGACGATAGCGCGCTCGATCTCATCCTCACCACGCAGTTCGATCTTCGCCCAGCAGGTCTCCTGGTACCCGAAGGAGAAACCAACGTTCTTGAATCCGACGCTCAGACCGATACCGTGGCGAATTGCCTCGGGCGGGGTCGTCCCGAGCCCCCCTATCGACGGTGCCCTTGCCATTGCTTGAGGCCGCCTCCAACCTTCATCTGTGCGCTGCCAGCCGACAGCCTCTGCACACTGCCGGGTGACCTCCTTCAGGCTGACGCCCCCGGGCAGCGGTGTGCCCGTCGTGGTCGGAGTCCCATCTTCCAGGAGGTTCATCATGCGCAGCTCAACAGGGTCTATCTTCAGTGCCTCCGCCAGCTTGTTCATCTGCATCTCGGCAGCAAAGATGCCCTGTGGCGCGCCGAAGCCTCGGAAGGCCCCGCTGGGTGGGTTGTTCGTATACACGCCGTCCACGTCTATCCGTGCATTGGGAAACGCGTAGGGTCCCGTACACGTGATGGTTGTGTTGCCCAGGACCTTGTTCGTCGTGTAGCAGTAGGCGCCGCCGTCGGCGATGACCTGCACCTCGGCTGCAACCAGCTTGCCGTCGACCGTGGCGCCCCACTTACACCGCAACCACATAGGGTGGCGCTTGCAGTGCCCCGCGATCGATTCCTCGCGGCTCCAGACGATCTTGACCGGCCGTTGGAGGCGCTGAGCTGCCAATGCAAGCACAATCTGCACCGACATATCCTCGCGTCCCCCAAACGCCCCGCCAATGGCGGGATAGATCACGCGCACTTCCTCCGGTGGGATGGCCAACGCGTGCGCGATCTGCCGCTGATCTTCCCAAGTCCACTGACCAGCTGTCACCACAGTCACGCGACCAGCCTCATCGATGTAGGACAGCCCGGACTCTGGCTGGAGATAGGCATGCTCCTGCGACGGTGTCGCGTACTCCCCTTCCACGATCACGTCGGACGCCTCCCACCCAGCCTCCATATCCCCTTTGCGAATCTGATGATGGGAGATGATGTTGCCCACGGTACTGAGCTCCGGATGCAGGTCACTAGCCTGCCGGTGCGGGTGAAGCTGCGGCGCGTCGGGCGCCAATGCCTCGAACGGATCGGTCACCACGGGCAAGTCTTCGTATTCAATGTGAATCAGATCGCGAGCAGTAGCCGCGGCGTCCTCAGTTTCCGCCACTACCACGGCCACCTGATCGCCAACGAAGCGTACTACGTCAGCGCCTGGCCTACGGGAGCCGGGTCCGCACAGCACTGGTTGGTCTGGCGTCTGGAGGCCGTACTCGTTCACCGGTACGTCTGCGGCGGCGAAAACGGCCACTACACCCTCTACCTTCTCGGCCTGGGTGCTGTCGATACCGAGCACCCGCGCGTGCGAACGACCTGCGAACAGGATTTTGGCGTGCAGTGTGTCATCCATCACCAGGTCGCCGGGATACTTCGCCTCTCCGGTGACCTTGGCGCGCGCGTCTACTCGGCCAACGGATTGTCCAATGACTTCAGTCATGAGGGTTTCCCATTGGTAATTCGAAGCGGCCTGCCAGGACTGCTCACGGTTGCGAGGCTCCCGCGAAGTGTATCCGGCCGAGGCTGTGCCTGCCTAACTCGCCCCGTATCCTTGCTGCGTCTCCAGTGCCAGAATCCGACGTAGGATCGCAACCGTAGCAGCGTAGGTCGAATCCATCCCAAAGTACGAAAGCTCCTGTGCCCCCAGGTTCTTGCCTTTGCTCAGTGGTCTGTCTGAGGCATAATGGATGACGCCGATATCGAAGGTAAGGGTATCGGCGTACAGCGTCACGACCTCATTCGCTGGGTGGCGCGTTGGACGCACCGCCTCGTACACGGCCGATAGGTACGGTCCTGCCTCCATCTCGATGTCGGTGTATCCCTCTCGGTAGAAGACGTCCATGTAGCGCTCGTTCTGCAAGAACGTACCGCGCACGCTGATGGCCTTCTGATTGTCGAGCGTTGTCCCGTGCACCAGATACGGAGCCACATGGGCAGCCGTGAAGCAGTTGTTGAGGAGATAGGTGTTGCGGGAGTGTTCGTCATGCACGACGTAGGGGATCATAGCGTCGCCGACCCGTCCGTTTAGGGTAGCCGCCTTGCCAAGGATGTAGACGCCCCGGAGTGCATCCACGCTCGTGGCTACTTGGGAGAGGATGTGATAGGCTCCCATCCCCAACGGGTAGTCGATGTTGAGGATCACTGCCTGGCTCTCGTCCAGCCGATCAAGGCCATCCATCCTCAACCGAGGATCGAACCTTTCCGGTCGCAGCCTGCGCACCTCGATCAACTGCGCCTCGACGTCGAACACGTGGCGGCTGTCGATGTGCTTAATACCGCACAGTGCCTCCTCCTCCTCGCGCTCCTCCCACACCGGGTCACCCCTGTGGCAATCCATATACTCCCGCAAGGCGAAGTACAGTAGGTTCTCGCGGTGGGACGGGACGTCGCCGGCGCGGATGCGGTCGTACTCCGCAACGAGGTCGTCGGCTCCGTGCCTATCCAGAAACTGCAACAGTCTATCCTCGCGGCGTAGCGCGAAGCCGGACAGCATGTTGACGACGCTGTGCACATTACTGGAGACGAAGTAGACGGGTCGATGGGCCAGGTTTAGCGGCGAGGCATCGACGATGAAGCCCCACCAGCGCTGGGTAGCCTTGCGATAATCCACCAGCGATCCCGCTAGAAGACGCACGGCCAGACGCTTCGGCGTGCGGCCCGCGTCACACAATAGGCCGGCGAATTGGTCACCCCATATGGACACCAGGCGGTCCAGGTCATCGGGGGGGAGTCCAAGCACGGCCGTCAGATCAGCCTGCAGACCCTCCCAGTCTACTTCGGCGCCCTCTTCACAGGCCCCAAGCTTCTCCAGAAGCGTGCTACCCCTCAGTAGCCGATGTATCTTGTTCCATTCGATCTGGAAGGCCGTCAGCATGGGGATCAGATCGTCGATATCGGAGACGCTCGCAATGAAGGCAGCCATCGTTTCGTCACCATCGAACAAGGTGCGACGACGTCGGGCAGGGGCGTGGACCGGCTGCCATGCCTCCACATCACTGTAGCCGCGACGGGCAAACACGCGTTCTGACTGTCCCATGACCACCAGGCGGGTCCGGCGGATGCAGTGCGGCAGTCGAAGCGAACAATAGATGAGCACGCCTGGGTCTGGGTACTCGTCCCGAGCACGAACGTGAAGGGACGAGTTCATTCCCAGATGCGTTTCGACAAGAGAGCGGATCTGCACCTCATCTGTGGTCCGCAGGAGTGAGTAGTACGTCCGCATATAGAGCGAAATCTCTTCGCTACCTGTGGTGGGGACAGTTCTCTCCATGGTGGTCCGTTCTCAATCGAATACCACGGGCACGTACCAGGATACAAACGGGGTGCTGCAGAGGGACGTGATGTCCTGGTCGCTGTCTTGCTCGCGACGACAGCCCTGAGGCGCCCCTTGCCACTTCGTCCATCTGTTCATGGGTTCATTGACTCCGCTGCCTCCTCAATCGCGCGCACAATCTTGTAGTAGCCTGTGCAGCGGCAAAGGTTCCCACTTAGCCCGGCTTCTATCTGTTGCCGGGTGGGACGAGGTATCTCATCCAGCAGACTGGCGCCTGCCATCACAAAACCAGGTGTGCAGTAGCCACATTGGATCGCACCCTCATCGATGAACGCCTGCTGGACGGGATGGAGTTCCTCACCATCCGCCAGGCCCTCCACCGTCACGATCTGTGTGCCGTGTGCACGCGGCGCAGGTGTTAGGCAGGCCAGCACGGAGATCCCGTCCATCCAAACGGTGCAGGCACCGCATTCACCCTCCGCACATCCCTGTTTCGTCCCCGTTAGTCCCAGATGCTCGCGCAGCATCTGTAACAAAGTCTGGTCATTCGCACCCTGGACGACGGCATTCTCGCCGTTGACCGTGCACTCGATCGGCTCCAGGCCATGCCGGTGGTGGCGCACGGTCTTCCCAGCCAGGCGCGGGGAGGCCCCCGTTGCGTTACCCCAGAGCAGCGGCACGGTCTCGGGAAGTGCATCTCGCTCACTCCCCTCGCGCAGCGAGGTAAGCGCCCGCCGCACCAACACGCTGATGACCCCGTGCCGATAGCCGGCTCCCGCGCGAATGTCATCGATGCAGGAGGTATCCTCGGCGGCCAGTTCGGCCGCTCTCGCGATGACGGTCTCGCTCAGTGCGCGGCCCGCCAAGGCGTTCTCGGCCCCACGCGCCCGAACGACCGTCGGCGCCACACTACCCATGGAGATGCGCGCGTCATGTACGATGGCGCCCGACGCGGCGTTCCCTTCGAAGGTCAAGACCACTGCGGCATTGACCACAGAGATCGCGTGGACCCGACGTAGGGCCATCTTCGCGAACACGCCACGCTGGTTGGGGCCTAGGGCGGGAAAGGCGATGTCAGTCACCATCTCGTGGGGCGCCAGAGCAGTCTCGCGCAGGCCGAGATAGAAGTCTCCAAGCGATACCCTGCGCTGACCATCGGTGCTCCGCAGCGTCAGATGAGCACCCAGCGCCTGGAGTACTGCGATGGTATCGTTGGCAGGGGAAGCGGTGACCAGATTGCCTGCAATCGTGCCCCGGTTTCGAAGTTGCGGCGTGCCGACGTGCCAGCAGGCCAGCGCCAACGGATACGCCCGTTCCACCAGCAGGTCGGAGGCGACGACACGATTGTGTGTCACCCCCGGCCCTATGTGCACCAGGCCGTCCCCGTCCAGCGTCACGCTATTGAGCCCACCGATGCGTGTAACGTCGATCAACGCTCTGGCTTCTCGGCTGCCACGCTGCAGTTCGACTAGCAGGTCGGTCCCGCCAGCTATGATGCGGGCGTCGGGGCCGTGCTCTGCCAGAATGCGCAGGGCATCATCGATGCTTGTCGGCGTGTAGTATGTCTCCCACATATATTATGTTCCCAAACTCAGGTGAAACCGCTGCGATGGCTGCTGCAGCTCAGGCGGGCCGGACAGGCCGTCCAAAGTATACTCTCTAAGCGGCCCTTAGGCAACACGCACGCACCCATCCTTGTCAGCTGGTTGTGCTTTCGTCTGCAACCTTGTCCACTATAATACGTATACGATGGTGCAAGAGCGTGTAGACACGGAGGCCGGGCGGGGCGAGGTGGTAGACAAAGAGGCGTGCTGGGTTGAGGCAGCCCGAGGTGGAGACAAAGCTGCTTTCGGACACCTGGTTGAGATCTACCAGGGACCCATCTACAATCTGGCACACCGGATGCTCGGAAACGCGTCGGAGGCCGAGGAAGCAGCACAGGAAGCCTTCATAAGGGCCTATGCGAACCTGAGGAAGTACGATCCGCAGCGGCCCTTCAGCACGTGGCTGTTTTCGATCGCCTCCCACTACTGCATCGACCGGCTGAGACGCCGCCGGATAGACTGGTTGCCGCTGGATGAGGAGATTGCGGAGCCCGTCCGCCTGGCGAGTGCCAGCCCTAACCCGGAGAATGTAGTGACCGAGCGGGACCGCGAGGCTTGGATCCAGCAGCTCATGGGCACACTTGCTCCGATAGACCGAGCGGCGCTCACGCTGCACTACTGGTACGATGCGCCTTACCAGGAGATCGCTGAAGTGCTGGGCCTCACGGTGAGCGCGGTCAAGTCGAGGCTTTTCCGTGCTCGACGGGCTCTTGCAGCGCAGATGGAAGGAGAAGCCTATGCGTTGTGAACTGATTGGTGAGATGATGTCGGCCCGATTGGACGGTTACCTCGATCCTGCAGGTATTGCGCGCCTTGAGGATCACCTTGCGACGTGCAGCGCCTGTAGCGTCGAATGGCGTAAGTTGCAGGCTCTCCACCGACTATTCACCTCGGTGCCGATGCATCAGGCTCCGATAGGATTGCGAACTCAAGTAATGGCGCGCATCGATCGTAGGGAGCACGCGCGCCGCGTCGTCATGGGGGGGCTGGCGCTAGTGCTGGGAACGGCGACGGTGGCGCTGCTGCTTCTGACCCCGTTCGCTCTGGGCTTGCTGAGCAACCTCGATGTCGTACCAGCCTTGATCGTCGGCGGGGCAGAGACGGCCGCTCAGATGCTGTTGCTTGTCGATGCCGTGGGGCGCATGCTGTTCGTGCTGCTCGATCGCTTTGCCCAACCGCTCACCGTCCTGAGCTTGGGAAGTCTTCTGGTGGCGCTTGCCCTCAACGGCCTGTTGATTCGCACCGTGCGCAGGCTCGGTGCTACGTATAGGTAGCCAGACATTGGAGCCGACATAGAAATCGGCATGGACTAAGGAGAGACGCAATGGACAAGCTAGCCGTATCCGTAGCAGCATTGACGTTGGTGCTCAGCAGCCTTGCGTGCACCATTGTGCCCCAAATACCGGACATCAACATCAACGTTCCCAGGATCGAGGTCGGCGAGATGCGGGAGGAGAGGCGCAGTATCCCCCTGTCCGGGACCGAGCCCGTTGACGTCGACGTCGTCTTCGGGGCCGGAAGGCTCGAGCTGGAAGCGGGCGTGTCCGACGAGCTATTCTCGGGCATGTTCCGTTACAACGTTGAACGATGGGACCCGGAGATCACCTATGAGGTGAATCATCTGACAGTCAAGCAAGGCGGAGACGAGGACGACTGGGGGATTCCGAGCGGGAACATTAAGAACCGCTGGGAGCTTGAGTTCTCGCCCGAGGTGCCCTTGACCATGGATGTGAGGGCAGGGGCCGGGGAGGGCGAGTTGGACCTCACGAACCTTAGGATCTCCGGTCTGGATGTGGTCGTCGGAGCGGGGGACTACGCCCTGCGTTTCGATGAGCCAAACACAGTTGCGATGGATCACCTCGCGCTTGACGCTGGAGCATCCAGGGTTGAGATAGTAGGCGTCGGATATGCCAGCCCGGAGACCATGCGGGTTCGGGGGGGCGTTGGCGAAATCTCTCTGGACCTGACTGGAGACTGGACCCGCTCGTCCGAGATCAAGGTGAGGGCTGGAGCCGGGGCGCTCACCCTGCGTCTTCCAAAGGACGTAGGCGTGGAGGTCGAGACAAGTGGTGGCCTGACGAATGTCGAAGCATTCGGGCTGAGACAGATGGGCGGCACTTACACCAACGACGCCTTTGGCGAGACGGAGATTGAGCTTCGGATATCGGTGACAACAGGGGTTGGCAACGTTCGCCTGATCGAAGAAGGCGCACAGGAGTAGAGCCATGAACTCGGAGAAAGGGGTATACATGCGCGTGCTCGTATCGCTGACGGTTGCCCTGCTGGTTGGGCTGCTGCTCCCGGCCGTGCCGGCCGTGGCTGCAAGCGAGCCGCCGGATGACGGGGTTGTCATATGGAACGAAGACTACGTCCTGGCCGAGGACGAGATCCTCGACGGCGACCTGGTGGTCTTCAATGGCGACGTGACTCTCGAATCGGGCAGCCGGGTCAAGGGGAACGTCGTGATCTGGAGTGGAAACGCCGAGGCCAGCGGACTCGTGGGCGGAAACTTGGTGATCTCGAATGGTAAGGTCCGGCTAGAAGAGGATGCGCACGTGGAAGGTGACGTCGTCTGCAGCTGGAACTGCGACATCCAGCGAGAGGAAGGGGCACGCGTCGACGGCGACATCATCGAAGGCCCGACCTTGCAGGGGTTCCCATTTGCTGACTGGGGCGAGCGGGGTCTCCGCATACGGGTGCCATCCCGCGATGCAAAGCCGTTCTGGTTGTCTGGCCCCGAGCAGTTGCTCAAGTGGGTCTTCCGCGTCGTGCGGGCCCTGGTCACGATCCTTGTCATTGCGGCGATCGGTGGCGTGGTGGCGCTCATATGGCCCAATGCAACGGCCCAAGTCGGGCGCACCGCCTTCGAGTCCCCAGGAGCTAGCTTGGGCGTCGGATTCTTGACCATAGTGGCTGCCATTGCGCTGGTCCTAGCCCTAGCGATCACCATCTGCCTGTCCCCAGCTGCGGCACTGGTGGCGCTCTTCGTCGGCGCTGCTGGGCTATTCGGGTGGGTGGCCATCGGGGCTCGGGTCGGACAGCGGATGCTGGGCGCGTTTGGTGCCGCCGAGGTTCCGCCGACCCTGGTTGGCGGCCTGGGCACCTTGGTTATCACCCTGATCACCGTGGGGCTCTCTGTCGGCTTCTGCCTCGCGCCGCTTGGCTGGCTACTTCTGTTTGCCATCGGCTGCTTCGGGTTGGGCTCCGTTGTGCTGACGCGTTTTGGCACGACTGCTTACGTCTCTGGTCAGCGCGCGGGGCAGCCCGCGCCTACGTCGCGTCCAGATCTCCCCGAGCGGGCGGGTGAGCCGGTAGGCGATGACCCGCGGCTAGCGAGTGAGGGAATCCAGGGCGAGGAGCCAGAGAGCGACTGATCGGCTTGATGAACCGACCGAAGAGCCGGAGGGCACGAACCTCCGGCTTTCGCATTCCTGGGCTTGACGGTAGAATCAGAGTGAAACGACGGTTCACTCGGTGGCGAACGGGTCATCCAGTACTGACCTGGGGACCAACCGATCCACGAATTCGAGGATATCCGGTCGCCTTGTGCCTTCGAAGAGCACGGAGGTAGAATGCCCCTGAGGTACTTGCTGGCGCTCGCTTTGCTGACGCTTTCTTTGCTGACGGTGACCACGGCAGCCTGCAGACCAGCTGCCAGGCTCGTTCCCGAGGTGGAGACGAGCACGCCCTCGCCGCCGCCTACGATTGGACAGAGTCCTCTGTCACCTCCTGCTACGCCCGAGCCAACTGCACCTGAACAGGCGCCGACGCCGCTCCCTGAGCCTGAGACGATTCCTATAGCTACACCCTCAGACCGATCGGACGAAGCCCTTGGCGCGGTCTCGGAGTACCTGGCAGGCGAACTGGGTGTCGCGCAGGAGAGACTGCAACCTGTGCTGATCGAACCCATGGAATGGCCGGACACTAGCTTGGGCTGCCCTGAGCCAGGGGAGGCCTACGCGCAGTTGATCACGCCGGGCTACCGCGTCGTGCTGATGGTCGATGGGAAGGAGTACGAGCTGCATACCGACCAGACTGCACGGCGCGTCGTCATGTGCGAGCACAAGCTGAAGGCGGGGGCTGAGTTCGCGGTGGAGCACCTGGCCGCCGAACTGAACATCCCGGCAGACGAGATTGAGATGCAATCGGTCGCCAGATACGAGTGGCCCGACGCCAGCATGGGCTGTCCTGAGCCGGGTAGAACCTATGCCCAGGTCGTCACGCAGGGGTACAGCGTAGTCCTGATGGTGTCGGGCGAGGTGTACGAGGTGCACACCGACCTGGAAGGCCGGACCGCTGTTACCTGTCAACCGGACGCCTAGCCGGCCGGCAAAACACGACTCGTATGAGGGTTGCCTCGCCTCCTCGGGCGGGGCGTGGCCCCTACTCGTCTTCTAGCTTCGCGATGAAGCTCTCCAGGCTCTCCCCACCATGGACGCGCAAGCGGGGCATCTCGAGAGCGTCCTCAAGCGTAAGGGTGTCTCCCCACTCCGTCGTGACCGCTCCCCAGTAGCCCGACGACTTGAGCACCTTGATCACGTTGGCATCGCGCTGCCCCGAGGGGTAGCAGAAGAAGTGCGGGGTCCTGCCCGTGTGGTACTCGATCGCCTCCTTGATACCCAGAATCTGGTAGACGAGATACTCGTAGGAGCGATTGCGAAGGTCCACGTGATCGCGCCCGTGTGCCTCGATGGCCATCCCGGCGTCAGCCATCTCCTTCATCTGAGCCCATGTGAGGTAGGCCTCGCTCTCGTAGTGCGCAGGTGTGGCCAGCACAAAGAACGTACCAGGGAACCCGTAGTCCAGCAGCTTCGGGAAGACAACCTCGTAGGCGTCGCGATAGCCATCGTCAAACGTGAGGACGACTGGCTTCTCTGGCAGTGGATAGGCCTGCGATAGGTATAGATAGACGTCGGAGAGCGTGACCGGATGATAGCCTGCTTCATCCAGGTACCTGAGGTGAGCCTCGAATAGCTCCGGGGAGACGCTCAAGTCTCGGCGGTAGGCATCGGCATCCGGCGGAAGTTCGGAGACGTAGTGATACATCAGAATGGGCACCACGGCCTCTGCTGGCAGAGGTGTCTGAATTGGTGTGGGCGTGGGCTGACTCGCCAGTTCAGCGGACAAGACGTTCGGCCCCTCACTAGGGACGACCACATCCGGGACTTCCCATCGACCGTAGGTTGGCCTGACGAGGATCACCCCCAGAGCCCCAGCCAGGACCAGCACGGCAGGGACCAGCGCCACCCGGCCCCTCGTCCTCAGACGGGCCGTCAGATTAGATCCAGTTAGTTGGTCAATCCAGTTCATACGCATAAGTGCCCGGGCTGATTCGGAGGATACCCGGAAGCGGCTGACGTGTCAAGGGGAGACCCTACACCCAATAGGTGTCCCTCCCACAGAACTGGAGACCCTAACCTCCCCGAGATGACCGTTCACCCCCCGGATTCGGCCATTCGGCGGCATAGCGTTGACTTTGCCCTCCCGGGTCTGCTATGATAGATCCACGAAGATGGGGAACAGTGACCCGGAGGTGCTACAGTGTACGCGAGACAGACAGCGCGCCAGGAGAGCGGGCAAGAGGCCAGGCAGGAGACCCTGCGACGGGTTGTAGGGCTCGTGCTTCTCGTCCTGCTCACAGGGATATGGGCCTGTCTCTGGGTGCCTCCCGTGGGAGGGTAGGAGGTGAGTATGGCACACAGAAGCCGTAGGCGGGTGTGGCTGCTGGCCGGCTTGGTTCTGATCGTGCTGGCCTGCACCACGCTGGTGCTCGCGCTGCCCAAGCTGTTCGCTAGGGTCTACCTGCAGCAGACCCGTAGGCCGATGGCACTCCAGCCAGGCCAGGTTGGGGCTCTTCCGACGGAATGCCACCTGGCCGATGTGCCGTGGATAGCCACCCAGGAGTGGTACTGTCAGAGCAACAGCCTGGCCATGATTGCGGCTCAGCACGGGATTGACGAGCCTACTGGTCACTTCGACTTCTTGACAGGGTTCACCTATGGAGCATCGCGTCAGCCGGGCCAATGGGACTTCATGCCTTATGCTGATCCGGAAGCCGGTTTCGGTGCCGCCGCCCCCTACCTGGGATTGGTGCGCCGCTACTACGTCACCGACGACCCTGCACTCTACCTGGACGCGCTGCGCTACTACCTCTCCCAAGGCTATGCCGTCCGCGTAGCGGTGAACGGATGCATGCTGCCAGAGATGGAGCCCTGCGCCAGCGCCCACAGCGAGGTCCTGGTGGGTTACGATACTGAAGGCTTCTTCTACTATGAGACAGTGGCCCAGTTGCTGCACCTCCCGCCCGGCGAGGAGGGCATCTGGGTCTCGGAGCGCACCTTACTGGATGCAGTGGCGAATTGGAGTGGGGCGTTCGCGACGCCCTGGCGTTACGCTCTTACCATCTTCGAAGGCGGACCGGTCGAGCCAGACCTGCGCCCGGTTTGGGAGCGCGATGGGAAGCTGCTCGCGGGCGGGTCCCGATTCGGGCCGCGCCAAGGCGCGGACGCCGGAGAGGCGGTGGCAACGCAGATCGAGGAAGGCTGGTCGGAGCTTGATCTTGCCTCGAATGACTTCGGCACGCTCCGCTGCGGTGTTCATGCTGCGTCCTACACGCGCCGCAGCAACGCCGCCTATCTTCGCGCCGTCTTCGGAGGAGAGACGGATGTGGTGCGCGCTGCCGACCTGTTCGACGAGGCGGCAGACTGCTATGCAGGCGCGCTGGCGGCGCTGGAGGACGGCGTCTCCGGCCGATCGGAGGCGGAGCGCATTGCGAGCGCCCTACGCGACGCCGCAGCGTGCGAACGTGAGATTGGTGAGATCTTCTTGGGCAGGGGAGGGAGTAGGTGACCGCGCAGCAGAGGGTCTCGGACGGACGCATCGCCAGAAGGGTGATGAAGCTGACAAGCTTCGAGAGAGGCTTCATGAACAGCTCGCGGCATGCCCGCCACACGCGGCGGACGGCACTGGACCTCTTCGAGCACATCGAACTACCACAGCAGCCGGCCTGTCTGGAGATTGGCTGTGGCCAGGGAGCGCTGGCGCGGCTGCTCGTGGAGCGTTTCGACGCACGGGTGACTGCCACGGACTACGATCCGCAGCAGGTGGCTGTGGCCAGGGAGCGGCTGGGTGATCTCGAAGGGAAGGTCGAGTTGCACGTGGTGGACGCTCGGGCGATGCCCTTCGATGGTGCGCAGTTCCATGCGGTATTCTCGTTCGGAATCCTGCACCATATCCTCCGGGGGTGGAGA
>JASFVG010000082.1:0-13107 GCA_050049955.1 Anaerolineae bacterium
GCTATGGCCTCCAGAAGGCGCGAGACCTCCCTTCTCTGGATCACCGTCTGCTCTGGCCCTGGCGACTTGTCGGCCAGGGTGAAAGCCACTGCGCCCAGGGGTTCCTCTTCCCTGTCCGCGCGGTAATAGTCGACGACGGTGTTGTGCGCGATGCGATACAGCCACGAGGAGAAGGGATAGCCCCTATGCTCGTATCCTTCGATGGCCTCCCAGGCCCTGATGAAGACCGTCTCTGTCAAGTCCTCCGCTCTCTTCTCATCCCTGACTCTGTAGAAGATGTATCGATAGATCGCATCCAGGTGAAGCACGTAGAGATCGCCGAACGCCTCAGCGTCTCCGCGGACGGCTCTGCGGACAAGCTTCTCCTCGTTGGATCTCGCCGCGTCTTCCGCCATCGACGGATCTGGCTGCAGCCGAGGCTCATTCATGGAAACGGGCTAACGCGACTGGCGTTACAGGGATTTCGGTCTCGCTGTGCTGACCAACCGGCTCTGCAGATGGCAACACCATGACCTCGGGCAGGTCGGCTTGGCTGATCGACGCGCCCCTGCCTAGCACGGCGCAACCCGCTGGGCTCGCGACGAGCCCGCCATCTCGATCACGCCATCCTCCGCCACTGGGTAGCTGCGGCCGCAGCTCGTGCATCGGAAGGCGCACGGTTCACGTTTGAGCTGACACCTGCAGACGGGACAGCGCAGGATATCCTCGAGGGGATGGATGCCGCCGCCACGAGGTTCGCCGGTCTTCACAGCCCAAATCAGATTGTAGTCGACCTGCCACGTCTTGGTCACGATCTGCTCGAGCGGCAACTCCGCGAGCATCTCCTCGAATCTGGCGGGGGGGAAGGCTCGCCTGGGCAGGAACCTCGCGTCCGGGCCAACGCGATTCGTGACCAGGAGCGCGCCCCCGGGTCGGAGGGCACGGATCAGTTCGTCAAGCAAGTGGGGCGGGTCAGACACGAACTCCAGCGCCTCCAGGCAGGTGACAGCATCGAACACACCATCCCTGAAGGGTAGCTCGCTGGCATCCTGCCAAATGAAGGTCAGCCGGTCAGCGAACTGAGCCGTGCGACGAACCGCTTCACGCAGCATGCGGCGCGACAGATCGAGTCCGATGACGCGGCCCTCGAAAGGGGGTTGACGAAGCAGCGCCCGGGGGAGGCGGCCGGTGCCTGTTGCGACGTCAAGCACGAGGGGCGCCGGAACCAGCTCCAGAGAGCGGGCCAGAGGCAGACCCAGAAACCACTGCTCCTCGCTGGGGCTGAAGCGCTTGATGCGCTCGTAGGCCCTGGCCGACCAGTCGTACATCAGCGCGACGATGCGCGGGCCCAGATACGTCCCCTCGGCGATGATGAGCTGCCAATACAAAATGAGCCCGAGCAGGAACAGGCCGAGAAGGACAAGCAGGATAGTAAGCCAGCCCATGGCTCACAGCGCAAATGCAGCAACAGCCATACCCGCCATCAGCCACGGTCGCGTGTATCGCACGTACCAGGCAGTGGGGTGATCGGTGCGCGTCCAGGGGAGCAGGGCGAGCTGCGGGACCAGAAGCAAGAACAGCGCGCCGGCAGCCATAGGGCGGCGAAGCGCAACCAGCAACACCACGGCCAGGAGCTGGCCGCTAGCAGCCAATATGCGCCCCCCGTTCGACTTGGTGCTCCAGGCCGCTCCCCATGAAAGGGCGAACAGGATGGCCAGGCCAGCCGAAGGGAGCGCGACCGGCCCGAAGGCAGCGTGACCGGCAAGCCACGGCCATGCCACGGCGATGAGGGCATCCCATCCGGGCGGAACGACACCGCGCCCGGCGTCCCAAAGGAGACCGAGTTGGCTCAGGGCCAGGGCCGCCACGCTGAGCAGCAGCAGTTCTGGTCCCAGGAGCGCCCCGAGCAGGGCGGTCACTGGCAGTGCAACGAGAAGGGCTTGGAGTGCAGACCCACAGGTGGGCCAGAGCTCATCCCGCCACCAGGCCTGTAGGCGACCCAGGAAACGGCGGAGCCGAGCTCCGGGTGCGCCAGGGAGCGTGTACGGGAGGACGGCAAAGGAGGCACCATCGCCTTCATCTTCGGGGGGGCTCTGTCGCCAGCGCCGCAGAGGGGTAGCCCAATCAGTGGCTCCCAGCGCGGACCAGAGGGTCCCCCAGCCCCCCTCCACCAGCAGGATGAGCAGGGCAAGTTTGAGCCAGTCCTCACCTCCCCAGCTGAACCTGCCGGAGGCGATGACGCCGCAGAGCGCAGCCCAGGTCGGGGCCAGCCAGCTGGTGAGACCAGTGGCTCGCGCTTGAAGGCGTATCAGGCCGCCCGACGGCAGGGGAGAGAGGTCGGAGTGGACGTCTTTCTGCATAGACATGGGCGATTATACCACGGCTCCAGGAAGTCTAACAGAAGTGGTGGTTGAGGACGCCCAGCACGGTCTCGACGCAGGACTGCCAGGAAAAACGCCGTACATTGGCGAACCCGCTCTCGACCAGCTTCTGACGGAGCTCAGGGTCTGTGGCGATGCGCCCAATGGCGGCAGCGATGGCAGCCGTATCCTCCGGGTCCACCAGCAGGGCGCCGTCGCCAGCAACCTCCGGAAGGCTTGAGGTGGTGCTGGTGATCACGGGACAGCCGCAGGCCTGGGCCTCGAGCACTGGCAGGCCAAAGCCCTCGTACAGGGAAGGGAAGACGAAGGCCAGAGCCCCACTCAGTAGGGCTGCCTTGTCCTCATTGGCGATGTAGCCGGGGAAGAGGACGCGACCACCGAGCCGCTCCCGTTCAACGACCTTGACCAGATCATCGTCCAGCCAGCCGCGCTTTCCCGCCAGGACCAGGCGCACAGGAGATGGCGGATCGTTGGCAGCGAACCCGGCAAAGGCCTCTACCAGACGCGCCAGGTTCTTCCGCGGCTGCAGCGTGCCCAGGTACAGGAGGTAGTCGCCAGTGATCTCGTAGCGCGCCTTGGCGGCCCGGATAGCGGTAGCGTCCCCCACGGGCCACAGCGATTCCTCGATTCCCGGGTGGGCGACAGTGATCTTGTCCGTCGGCACGCCGTAGTGGCCTACCAGATCTGTCCGGGTGGCCTTAGAGTCGGCGAGGACGTGCGTTGCGGTGTGCGCGTTCCAGCGCGTTGACAGATCGAGGTAGAGGCGCTGGCGCAGGGGGTGCGCCCCGGGATGGAGGAGGTAGCCCAGGTCATGGACCGTGACCAGCGTCGGGCAGGGGTGGATAAGCGGAATAACGTGGGCCGGGACGAAGAGCACCTGGGGCGGATGCCGCGCCACCTCCCACGAGAGGCGCAGGTGAGTCCAGAGGCGGGGAAAGGGAAGCACCCGCAGTTCGGAACCCCGGAACAGCCCCTCCGGGGGAGGCCCACGGAAGTAGAGGCGGAAAAGATGGCCACTGTCGCTGGCCAGAAGCCCTTGAATCAGTCGCCGCGAGTAGGTCTCTGTCCCCGTCGGGCGATCGGCGATCGCGCGGCTGGCGTCGATCCCGACCAGCATCTACGGGGTGCGTCGGCTCAGCAGGCCTCGCAGGAGAGCCACTACGCCCACCAGGATCAGGATGACGGGCCAGAAGCGGGGCAAGGCCTCCCTCGTATTGGGGCCGAGGAGCTCAAAGGTGACGGCGAAGGCCGCGGCACCGACCGCCAGCGCGACCAGGCCGAGGAAGAGCGCATCCCACCTCCGTAGCCCCCCAGCGGCCCACTGCGCCAGAAAGGCGATGCCAGCGATGACAACGAAGACGGGCCACCAGGTTTCTAGATCAGGGTAGTCGAGCGGACCGATGGTGACGAACAGGAAGACGAAGCCGACAAGCGTGGCGGCGGTGCCAATGAAGACGTGGTCGGGATTCCTCTCGCCGTCGACGATGGTTCCGATCAGGAGCGCCAACCCGGCGGCGAGAGGGAGGACGGGCCAGATCTGGCTCCAGCCGGGGACTTCGGCGTTGAGCTCCGTCAGGAGGAGATAGCTACCGAGAACGATCAAAGCCAGTGCTAGGAAGACTGTTCTTCTGTCGCGCATAGCATCCCTCACCTTGCCAGAGGCGGTCTTTCGCCGGTCGATTCCGGATTCCCCACCAAGACCGGCGGCGCACACCTGCCGCGAGGGCCCTAGCGCGGTGCTAGACCCCTGACCGACTCACGATCGATCTGGCTCCGCGTAGATCTCCTCCCGCAGCACCCCGATGAAGGGCAGATTCCGGTATACCTCGGCGAAGTCCAGCCCGTAGCCCACGACGAATTCGTCAGGCACCTCGAAGCCCACGAAGTCCAGCGGTACTTCGATGACGCGACGCGACGGTTTGTCCAGGAGCGTGCAGACGCGGAGGCTGGCTGGCTCCCGGGTCTTCAGGTTACGGGTGACGTAGTCCAGGGTGCGACCGGAGTCAACGATGTCCTCCACGATCAACACGTGTCGCCCCTGGATGTTCCGCTCGAGGTCGAGCAGGATTCGCACGACCCCGCTGCTCACCGTCCGTGCGCCGTACGAGGAGGTCTCCATGAAATCGACCTCGTGCCGAATCCTCAGGTGGCGCGTCAGATCGGCAAGGAACATGAAGGCGCCTTTCAGCACGCAGACCAGCAGGGGGCAGTCCTCATCGGTGTAGGTCTCGTTGATCTCCCGCCCGATTTGCGCAATGCGCTGCTGCAGCTCATCTTCGGGGATGAGGGTCTTGTCAATGTCGTCCCAAAGGCTCATAAGCCACCCCACCTGCTACGCTGCGTAGACTTCGCGCCTCAACGCCCCTATGTAGGGCAAGGTGCGATAGCGATCGGCAAAGTCCAGCCCGTACCCTACCACCCACACATCGGGTATCTTGAAGCCGAGGTAGTCGATCTGGACCTCGACCTGGCGTCGGTCAGGCTTGCTGAGGAACACGCAGCTCTTGAGCGAGCGTGGATGCCGGGCCCGAAAGATGCGCAGCAGGTAGTCGAGGGTGTGACCCGTGTCAACGATGTCTTCCACAATGAGCACGTGGTGACCAGCCACGTTGACTCGCGAGTCCATGATGAGCCGGACCTCGCTGGCGGTCGCACTCGCGTTGTAGCTCGACAACGCAATGAAGTCGACATGGTGGGGGATGGACAGGTGGCGGGCTAGGTCTGCCAGGAAGACGAAAGCGCCCTTGAGCACGCCCACCAGCACCAGCCGCTCGTCGTTGTGCACGGCGTGGGCGTAGTCTGCGCTGATGCCCTCTGCCAGTTCGCGCACCCGGCCGTCTATCGTAGCCTCGTCGAGCAGCACGCGCTCGATCGCTGCGAACAACTCGTCTTCTTCGCCCATGGACTACGCCTTGGCGGCTGCCGCGTCCGCCTGTCTGACCTCGTGACAGCGCCGGCATCGCGCCTCGTATACCTCGCTGGCTCCGACCAGGACGACGGGATCGCTGTAGGCGGCAGGCCTGCCATCGATGAGTCGTTGCGTGCGGCTGGCATGGCCACCACATTCGACACAGATGGCCTGAAACTTGTCCACCTGTTCCGCACGCGCCATCAGGGCAGGTACGGGGCCAAACGGCTCTCCACGGAAGTCCATGTCCAATCCGACAACGATGACGCGGCGGCCTTCATCAGCAAGCATCTCGCACATAGAGACGATCTCGTCGTCGAAGAACTGCGCTTCATCGATGCCCACGACCGTTGTGTCGGGATCGAGCGCCTGCAGCACCTGGCCCGCGTTCTCGACAGGGATCGCCTCGAACTGCACACCGTTGTGGGAAGTCACCTCGCTCTCGGCGAAGCGCGTGTCGATGGAGGGCTTGAAGACCTGCACCTTCTGCTTGGCTATCCGCGCCCGGCGAAGACGACGAATCAGTTCCTCCGTCTTGCCGGAGAACATGCTGCCACAGATTAACTCGATTCGTCCGCTGCCAGGCTGGTTGCGCATAGTCGCCCTCCATGAAACGGGGGCAGATACCACGATCTGCCCCCGTTGAAATGCCTTACTGTCTCAGACGACACTGATGTCAGACGCGGATGGGTTGTCAGCTGATGGCTTAGTCCTCGGCAGGTTCGTCACCAGGGAGACTGAAGCCCTGAGCGCGCAGCTGCTTCTTGAGCGTCGCTAGAGACTTCATGCCGAAGCCGCTGATATTCATCAGGGCTTCGCTCCCGCCCTCCTCGAGCCTATCCAGGACATCGCCCACGGTCACGACACCGGCTTCGGCAAGCACGTTCTTCGCCTGAGTTCGGATCTCAAGCTCCGCAATGAGGATACTGGGTGAGGTCCTCTGCGCCTTAAGCTCCTCCATTGCAGCGATCTTCTTCTTGCGGCGCTCGAGCTTCTTCAAGAAGCGCTCAACCTGACCGCCGGAGTCCACCATGCGCTGCTCACCGGTGTAGAACGGATGGCAGGCGGAGCAGACATCCGTGCGGATCTCTGGCTTTGTCGAGCCCACCGTCCACGAGTTCCCACAAGCGCAGGACACCTTTGCTTCTGGGTAGAAATCTGGATGGATGTCCTGCTTCATGCGGCCTCCTGGCTGGGGTAAACGCTGACCCGCTTGCCGCCTCCCCTGTTGTGTTCGTAGGTGACGAAGCCGTCCGCCGTGGCGAACAGCGTGTGGTCTCGCCCGACTCCCACGTTGGTTCCAGGCTTGATGCGCGTACCGCGCTGCCGCACAATGATGTTGCCAGCGCGGACTTGCTGACCGCCATATTTCTTGACGCCCAGGTACTTGGCGTTGCTGTCACGCCCGTTGCGGGCTGATCCGCTACTCTTCTTATGAGCCATCTCGATTCCTCCTAGACGACGATCTCGTCGATCCGCAGTCGGGTGTAGCTTTGGCGGTGACCCGCGCGCCGTCGATACCGCGTCCGGGGCCGATACTTGAAGACCGTCATCTTCGGGCCCTTCTCCTGGGCCACGACTGTCGCCAGCACCTTAGCCCCCTCGACGGTTGGCCGGCCGAGGCTGATCTCGCCGTCATCAACAACCAGCAGTACCTCATCCAGTTCAATCTGCTCACCAGGTTCAACGGCAAGCTTCTCGACGCGGACTGTGTCTCCAGCAGAGGCGCGGTACTGTCGCGCGCCTGATTTCATGATTGCGTACACCATAGGCTCTCCCTACCGATTGACAGAATGTGGCCGTGCCTTTCGGCCCGGCAGCTCGACCACGCATTATACCGAGTCAAGGGCTTTTGTCAAATTGCACCCAACACTCGCTGGGCGGAGGACCAGCCCTGTGCGGCGATAGCGAGCGAAGGCATGCCCCATCGCGAGCAGATCGACCACCGCCTCTGGACGACCGGTGGCTCCTGGATCTGCTGAGAGCCGCATGCTGATGGCGACCGTGCCTGCGCTCACCGCGTCCAGCCGTAGGGTCTCGATCAGAGGACGGAGGTTGTATCGCCGTCCCCGCCTGTCGTGCGGGAGCTCTTCCGAGGCTAGCAAGCGTTCGATACGCTCCTCCATCTCCCCCTGCGGCCCATCCCAGTCGAGGACCACACGGTACTCCGTTGCCGCAACCTGGGTCTGCATGGCCGGAGCACCAGGATCGACCTGTTGGACGTGCTTGACGGTCAGACCCTCGGGTAGAACGGGCAACAGCGACCGCGTGAAGTCGTCCAGGCTCACCGGCTCCTGCAGCCAGATATCGATCAGCTCTTGCTCACCGACGTGACCCAGCGGCAGAGCCCGCGCTAGCTGGAGCTTGGGGCGGGGGTTGTAGCCGGCCGAGTACCGGAGCGGCATACCGGCGCGGCGCAAGGCACGCTCCCACACCCGCATCAGATCGAGGTGTGAGGAGTAGGCCAGCCAGCCCTCTTTGGAGAACGTGACCCTTAGCCGCATAGCGGTGTCTGACTCGGGGGCCCGCAGGCCTGATGCCTCGTGCCCACCGAGCCCATCGGCGCTCAGAACTCTATGACGAATTCGCCGTTCTCGTACAGCAGGATGTCATCGACCCAGATCTGCCCGCCATCACGGAGATCACAGATCATGTCCCAATGAATCGCCGACTCGTTCTTGCTGCCAGTCTCGGGGTAGCCGGCGCCGACGGCCATGTGGAAGCTGCCGCCAATCTTTTCGTCAAACAGAATCTGTCCAGTGAACCGCTGTATGCCCTCGTTCGTGCCGATGGCGAACTCACCGACATATCGCGAGCCCTCATCGGTGTCGAGGGTCTTGAGCAGGTAGTCCTGGTTCTTCTCGGCAGTGGCTTTGACGACCCGCCCGGACTCGAACCATAGCTGGACACCCGCCACCTCCCGGCCCTGATGGATGGCGGGATAGGAGAAGGTGACGTGGCCCTCGATGCTGTCCTCGATGGGACCGGTGAACACTTCACCGCTGGGCATATTGTGTCTGCCGTCGCTGTTGATGAAGGTCCGCCCGGCGATGCTGAGCTCGAGTTCTGTGTTGGGTCCGATGACACGCACCCGCTCCTTTCCCTTGAGCCAATCCACGATCCCCTGCTGCCAGGCCGAGAATCCCCTCCAGTAGCTCACAGGGTCATCTAGGTCGGGCATGCAGGCGCTGTAGACGAAGTCCTCGTACTCGCTCAAGCTCATCTCTGCGTCCTGGGCATAGGCATTCGTGGGGAACAGCGTGCCCACCCAGCGCAGCTCACCCGAGGCTGCTCGCTGCATGAAAGTCTTCATCAGCTCACCGTGGGCCTGGCTGCGGAGCACCATCCTGGACGGATCGACGTTGCTCAGGGACTTAGTGTTAGCCTGTGCTCGAACATTGATGCGCACGTCGTACGTCTCAGCGATGAGTCGCACGGGTTCGGGGACGTGCTGGAGCTGTTCGTCGGAGGCGTGCTGATAGAGCAACTCGTCGGTGCCGGGCAAGAGCGGTATCAGCAGTGGATGCCCGCCCACGAGCAGCACCTTGGCGTAGACGGCCGTCAGTAGCGGCTCGGCCAGGGTTTCCCCGCTGACCAACACCGTGTCGCCCGGCTGCACCGCCGTGCAGTAGTCCACCAATACCTCGGCCAGTTTCTCGATCCGTGAGTCTGTCATCTCTTTCCTAATCCTCTCCTCGTCACCACTCCTAATCATCAGTAGATCGTCCGCGGAAGGCAGTTCGCCGACGAAGAGGCGGTAGCACCTCAGTTTCGCCACGCCGGGCCCCGCACAAGCATTCCGGCACCTGCGCAGGGTCGGCGCTATGGCTTACCCGATAGGGGCCTTCCCGGTTCAGGACAACACCACGCGTCAGAGTACTCATCGCCGAGCGTGGCCAGAACCCCGCAGGCGTGGCACGTCTCCCGGCAATCGGGTGAGGTCTCCCCCCGAGAGCTACGCTGAGCCTCTCGCAGCAGGAACTCCTTCCTCACACCGGTGTTCACGACCTCCCACGGGAGAAGCTCGTCAGCCCAGCGCTCCCGGTAGGCGTAGAAATCGGGATCCAGCCCAGTCTGGGCAAAGGCGCGCATCCAGGCGCCGAAATCCCGTTGATCGTCCCAGGCGTCGAAACGTGCACCCAGCTCCCAGGCCAACTCCACCACGCGGCTCAGCCGGCGATCTCCGCGGGCGAGCACGGCCTCGAGAAGGGACGCCTCTGGCTGATTGTAGCTCAGTCTGAGGCCGCGCCCGCGGATTTCCCGCCGCAGCAGAGCCTGCTTCTCGCGAAGGAAACGGCTGGACTCCAGCGGCGCCCACTGGAACGGCGTGTGGGGCTTTGGCACGAAGGTGTTCACGCTGACGTTCACCTGCGCCTTTCGGCCATGGATGCGCCGCCCTGCAGCGTGCACGGTTTTGGCCATCTCGACGATGGCCTCCACATCCTCCATCTGCTCGCCGGGTAGGCCAATCATGAAGTAGAGCTTGATGGTCCGCCAGCCACGATCAAAGACCTCCTCCACGACGTCAAACACCTGTTGGGACGGAATCTGCTTGTTGATGACGGCGCGCATTCGGTCGGAACCAGCCTCCGGGGCGAAGGTGAACCCTGTGTGTCGACCGTGCGCAATGGCCTCCGCGAGGGAGACAGAGAAGCTGTCGGCACGCAGAGCAGGCAGAGAGATAGAGAGATGCTCGTCACCGAACCGATCAATCATCTTCCTCACCAGCGTGTCGATCTCAGAGTAGTCGCTGGGTGATAGGGACAATAGCCCGACTTCCTCGAAGCCCGTGGTGCGGAGGATGACCTCTGTTGCCTCAAGGATCTCCGCGATCGGACGCTCACGAACCGGCCGCACCACCATCCCGGCCTGACAGAATCGGCAGCCCCGCGTGCATCCTCGATTGATCTCGATCGCGGCTCGATTGTGGCTTACGTCTATTGTGGGGACGATGAGTCGGGTGGGCGGCGCCGGCAGCCTGGTCACCAGCCGCTTTCGGACAGGCATCTCTGCCACGGGGACGTTGGGCTCGATCGCGGCCAGGGTGCCCCGACGTCGGGCAGCCGTAGCGACATCATCGGTGTAGCGAACGTCGTAGAACTCTGGCACGTAGAGACCTGGAATCTGTGCCAGCGCCAGCAGCTGGGCCTCCCGCGAGGCATTCCGGGTGTCCTGGTAGGACCGGACGACCTCGACGATGGCCTCCTCGCCGTCGCCGATGACGAAAGCGTCGATGAAGGCCGCCATTGGCTCCGGGTTGAAGGTTGCGTGCCCACCCGCGATGATGAGGGGATGCCGGCTGTCCCGCGCCTCGGAACGGAGCGGGATGCGCGCCAAGTCGAACATCTCGAGCACATTGGAGTAAACCTGCTCATAGGGTAGGCTGACACCAACGATGTCGAAATCGGCCAGAGGCCTCTTGTTCTCCAGGCTGTAGAGCGGGAGTTCTGCCTCTCGCATGGCCGTGATCATGTCGACCCACGGCAGGAACGCGCGCTCGGCGAGAACATCTGGCTGTGCGTTCAACGCATCGTATAGGATCATGAGTCCCAGGTTCGACATCCCCAGGTCGTAGATGTCGGGAAAGGCCAGACAGACACGGGTGGACATTGCCTCCCACGCCTTGACAACGCTGTTAACCTCGGCCCCAACGTAACGACCGGGCTTCTGCACAGAGGGAAGGATGCGTTCGAGTCGCTCGAGGTCAATCTGCATGCGCTGTAAGTCCTGCTGCCGGCTCAGACTGGCGTTGGCCCCTCTTGGCGCGGGGATATGCCCGACTAGGAGCAGGCCAGTCTTCGGCCCTGAACTAGCCCTCCATCACCGTCACAAGCACTCGCCGCGTGCGCGGTCCATCGAACTCGGCCAGATAGACGCCCTGCCAGCGCCCAAGCGTCAGCCGACCGGCGTCGATGGGGACGAACTGAGTGGCACCTACGAGCGACGACTTGAGATGAGCCGGAGAGTTGCCCTCCGCGTGTCGATAATCGGGCCGGGGAGGACAGATCGCGTTGAGCCCGACACAGAGGTCATCCTGCACCGTCGGATCCCAGTTCTCGTTGAGCGTGATACCTGCGGTCGTGTGAGGACAAAACACGAAGCAGAGGCCTTCCTCCACACCAGCAGCTTCGACAACACGTTTCACCCTATCCGTGATATCGTGGAAGTCTTGCTTCCCGCGGGTTGAGACCTGGATCGTCTCCATCGTTTCCTCCGTCCCGTAGAACCGGTCGTCGCCCATTCCCTGATCCGACATCGCTCCGCAGGGGTTTGACAAGAAGAGGGCGCTGCCCTGCTTCCCCGGGCCCGCCCTCAACGTTTAAGGCGATGTTAATATAGCACTCGACGACAGGTTTGGCAATGCGGAATTGTGCGGCAGGTAAGAGAGGAAAGGAGCTCCTGAAAAGCGCTCATAGCAGGGATTTGGGGAAGGTATGGTGGTGCCGCGGCCATCAGGCCCGGCGGAGTACTGCAGAAGATCAGTAGGCGCCGTCTCCGAACAGGATCTCAGGGATGGTCTGCATCACGATCCTGAGATCAAGCCAGAGCGACCAGTTCTCTATGTAGTAGATGTCGAGCAAGCACTGCTCGTCAAAGCTCACCAGGCTGCGCCCGCTGACCTGCCAGAGGCCGGTAGCGCCAGGAGGCACCTCCAGGCGTTTCTTGTGCCACTCGTGGTACTGATCGACTTCGTAGGGCAGCGGGGGACGAGGCCCGACCATGCTCATGTCGCCTCGGAAAACATTCCAGAGCTGAGGAAGCTCGTCCAGGCTGGCCCGACGCAAGAAACGCCCGACGCGCGTGACCCGTGGATCGTCTTTCATCTTGAAGGTCGGGCCGTCGACCTCGTTGAGATCGCGGATCTCCTCCAGCAACTCCTCGGCACCTTCGTACATTGAGCGGAACTTGTACATCTCGAAGGTCTTGCCATTGGCCCCTACACGGGTCTGGCGGAATAAGGCGGGACCTGGAGAATCGAGTCGAATCGCCACCGCGATCACCCCCAACAGAGGGGCGGCGAGCGTCAGGAGCAGGGCTGAGCCGGCAACGTCGAAGGCCCGCTTCACCGCGCGGACGCGCTGCCCGAATCCCAGCTCGCGTACGCCCACAAGGGGCACGCCTCCCAGGTCGGCCACGTCCACCCGGCTGAGACTCATCTGAAACAGATCGGGCACAATATGGGCGCTCACGTTTCTCCGCTCGCACGTTCGCACCACCGCCATGATCTTCCGATGGTACATCCAGGGCAGGGTGATGAACACCTCGTCGACGTCTCTCTCCTCGATAATCTGCGGGAGCTTGTCGATCGCTCCCAGGCCCTCGAAGCGACCGATGTTGCTGTTGCCCTTGTCCGGGTTGTCATCGACAAAGCCGACAATGTGGTAGCCAAGCCCGGGCCGGGCCACGATGGTCCGCATCACAGTGCGGCCGATCTCTCCCACGCCGACGATGATGGCGCGCTGCACGCCGATGCCCCGGGCGTGGAGCCGGCCGACGATGGCGTTCTGGATTGCCCTCGTCACACCGAGCAATAGGACGGCACAGATGCCGGCCTCAACGAGTAGCAGCCTGGAGTACTCCAGGGGTTGGAGGACGAAGGTAACGGCCAGCATGACCACCGTCGACTTGGCAGTGGCGTTGATGACGCGGTACACCTGGTCGAGCCACTGACGCCCCGGCCAATATCGATACACTTGATCCATGCGGAAGGCCAGCAGCATCAAGACGGTGAAGAGCAAGGCAAAGGGCAGATAGGCCGACAATGGGTGGAAGTAGCTGATGTCGCGAAACCACTCTAGCTCGTAGCGCACCCAGTAGGCCATGACCATACTGGCATTG
>JASFVG010000083.1:0-13042 GCA_050049955.1 Anaerolineae bacterium
TATGGAAGTCAAGCTGACCAGCATCCACAAGCACTTCGGACCCGTCCGGGCCAACAACGGTGTCTCCATGACGCTGGAGCCCGGTACTATTCACGGTCTTCTGGGCGAAAACGGCGCTGGCAAGACCACGCTGATGAAGTGCCTCTCTGGCTACTTGTCTCCGGACAGTGGTACGATCAAGGTGGATGGACGGCCTGCATCGTTTACCTCTCCGGCCCAGGCCATTGAGCAAGGCATCGGTATGCTGCACCAGGATCCACTGGATCTTCCTCGGATGACGGTTCTGGACAACTTCCTCTTGGCGTTCGATCGACAGCTGTTGCCAAATCGGCGGCGTGGGCGTCGGTTGCTGCAGGAGATGGAAGCGCGCTTTGAGTTCTGCCTGGATCCTGATGAGGAGGTTGTCGGCCTGACCATCGGCGAGCGGCAGCAACTCGAGATCCTGCGCCTGCTGGCCCTCGGCGCGCACGTCATCATCCTCGACGAGCCCACAACCGGCATTTCTACACCTCAGAAGGCCAGCCTCTTCGCCACCCTGCGTCGACTGGCCGACGAGGAGGAGCGTTCGGTTGTCTTTGTCTCCCATAAGCTGGAGGAAGTGGAAGAGCTCTGCCACGAGGTTACGGTCCTGCGACAGGGAAAGGTAGCCGGCAGAGCAGAGATGCCCTGTCCAGTCGACAGGCTGGTAGAGATGATGTTCGGTCACAGTCTTCCCGCGGCCGAGCGTCCTGCTGTGGAGCTGGGCTCGCCCGTACTGAAGGCTGAGGGTCTGACAATTCCGTCCTATCGTCTCACTGTCGAAGATCTAGAGCTCCAGGTGCGGGCAGGAGAGGTCGTAGGGCTGGCCGGGTTGGAGGGGAGTGGGCAGCGGCTCTTTCTGCATGCCTGCACTGGGCTGAGGCGAGTTACCTCAGGTCGCATCCTGCTGGACGGGCAAGACCTGACAGGGGCTCCCTACCGGCGCTTTTTGGAGGCCGGCGTCGCCTACATGCCTGCCGGTCGCCTGGAAGAGGGGCTGATCGAGGGACTTACTCTCACTGAGCACTTCGGGCTGGCTGATCGGGAAAGCTCCCTCGTCATCGACTGGTCGGCGGCGCGGGACCGGGCAGCAAAGCGCATAGATCGTTTCAACGTCGTCGGGCGACCAGAGACCCCGGTCCAGGCGCTCTCCGGTGGCAATCAGCAGCGCCTCTTGCTGGCCCTGCTGCCCCCTGGCCTGCGCCTACTACTTATGGAACGTCCCACTCGCGGACTGGACATCGAATCCGCCCGCTGGGTATGGCAGCAGCTGTTGGCTCGGCGCGAGGAGGGAACGGCCATCGTCTTCACTTCGGCAGACCTCGATGAGCTCCGGGAGCGATCGGATCGAATCGCGGTCTTCTACGGGGGCCACATGATATCGCCAGTGGATGCCGCGCGGACCACGGTGGAAGAGCTGGGGTATCTGATCGCGGGAAAGACACAGAGCATATAGCCTCAATCGCAACACATATATGAAACTCGAATCTAGGTTGACCGACGCTCTTCTGGGCGTAGCCCCGGTTCTCCTGGCGCTTCTGTTCACCACGCTGATCCTGATGGCTGTTGGCGCACCTCCTTGGGAGGCATACGGCAACATCCTGTCCGGCGCGTTCGAGAGTCCACGCAAGGTCGCTGACGTCGTAGCCGCCTGCGTCCCTCTCGTCCTTTGCGGCGTCGGGATGAGCATCACTTTCACAGCCGGGCAGTGGAACGTAGGTGTGGAGGGCCAGATCGTCCTCGGCGCCATTCTTGCCACCTGGGTGGCACGCAACGTCTTGTGGCCGCAAGTGCCCGTGTTGACGCTGATGCTCGCGGCCGGTGTGCTGGGGGGAGCGCTTTGGGGTGCGCTCGCCGGCCTCTTGAAGATCTACGGCAAAGTGCACGAGATTTTCGGTGGACTGGGCCTCAACTACGCAGCGCAAGGGCTCGCCATTTGGCTCATCTTCAATCCGTGGAAGCCCGCCGACGGGGCGACGATGAGCGGCACTGATCCCTTCCCTGACCCAGCCTGGATGCCGCGTCTGGGAACCTTGCGGGTCGCGCCGCTGGCGGTGGTTCTAGCATTGGTCTCAGTCGTGGCGGTCTACTTCGTGCTGCGGAGAACCCGGTGGGGACTGGACCTCAAAGCGCTTGGGAAGAACTTCCGCTCCGCCTTCCTGCTAGGTGTTCCGTGCACGCCGCGTCTACTGAGCGCCTTTGCCGTCGGCGGCGCGTTGGCAGGATTGGCGGGGGCCATTCGGGCTTCTGCTCGATATGGGCGCATGATTCCCGAGATCTCCGGTGGACAGGGTTACCTCTCTCTCTTGGTCGCCCTCCTGGCTGGATACCGGCCTGAATGGGTGCCTTTCATCGCCTTCTTCTTCGCTGCGGTGGGTGTGGGGAGCCCGCGGCTCGAACTGAATATGCAGCTCGACTCTTCTCTGGGTGGTGTGCTGGAGGCCGCGATGGTGTTGTCGGTTATCTTGGTGAGTGGCTGGCGAGCGATGCTGGCCCGGCGGCAGGCTCGGAGAACCCTGGCGGAGGCTGCCGATGGAGACTGAGTTCCTGATTCGGACGCTTTCCTCCATGGTGGCTGCCTCGACTCCTGTCGTTCTGGCTTCCATTGGGGAGACTATCTCGGAGAAGAGCGGTGTGATCAACCTCTCGCTTGACGGCTCCATCGCGCTTTCGGCGATGTCAGGGTTCGCCGTAGCGTTCACCTCCGGGAGCGTCGCCCTGGGGATCCTTGCTGGTATGGCGGTGGGGGCACTCGTGGCTCTAATCGTCGCCTTCGCCAGCATAACCCTTCGTCAGGAGCAGGTCGCCGTCGGCTTCGTACTTACCATGCTGTGCCTGGAGTTGGCCGATTTCCTGGGCAATCCCTTCGTCCGTCAGCCTGGGCCCTCGGTCCCTCACGCGCCTATCCCCTATCTCTCCAAGATACCAGTCTTGGGGCCCATTCTGTTCGATCACAATCTTGTCGTCTACCTCAGCCTCCTCTCCATCGTCGGTGCCTGGTGGTGGATCTATAGAACTCAGCCAGGGCTGAAGCTTCGGGGGGTTGGCGAACGCCCGGAATCGACCTTCGCCCGGGGCGTCAATGTCCATCTCCTGCGGTACATCTACACAGTGGTCGGAGGAGCGCTGGTGGGCTTGGCCGGCACGTCTTATTCTCTGAGCATCAAGCTGGGCTGGAGTCACCGTCACACCTTCGGTATCGGTTGGATCGCGCTCGCAATAGTGATCTTCGGCGGTTGGGATCCCTGGCGGGTAGCGATGGGATCCTATCTCTTCGGCCTGCTCAAGGCTCTGGGAAGCATTCTCCAGAGAGACCCGGCTTTCGCCCGAGTCCCTACTCAGATCTTTAGCTCTGCCCCCTTCGCGCTGATGATCTTCGCTTTGCTCATGCTGAGTAGCGAGGGGGTCGATCGACTTCTGGCTCTTCTGCCCGTCCGCTTGGCCCGACGAATTGATCGAGCCATCCGCGGTCGACCGCCGGGTGGGTTGGGGCAGCCGTTTGTGCAGGAGTGACACTTGCGTGTCGTCATCATTTGGCGGGCCGACGCTGCGTGTTCTGGCTATCGAGACCTGCGCACTGACCATTGCACACGCAAGGGGGAAACAGGGCTAAGACTGGTGACCCTGAAAGTGCGAGGCACGTAGTGCACGCCGTCTAAGGGAGGTACAATGTCTGACATCATGAGGGTTCAGCCTTTCGAGGCGCTTCTCAAATGGATACTTGGTGAGCTAGAGCGTAGCGGGTCTATCTTCGGCATCCCTCGCTCGCTTTTCCACGTGCCGAAGAGGAACAGCCCCTATGCTACCGAGATCTTCGGAAATTATCTTGCGACACCGATTGGCCCTGGTGCCGGGCCGCACACGCAATTGACCCAGAACATCCTGGCCGCCTGGCTCTGCGGTGGGCGGTTTATCGAGCTTAAGACCGTCCAGATCATGGACGATCTGGAGATCCCTCGCCCATGCATCGATATGGCTGACGAGGGCTACAACGTCGAATGGTCCCAAGAGCTGAGTCTCGAGCAGTCCGCATGGGAGTATGTCAAGGCCTGGGTGCTGATTCACGTCCTGCGGCGGCTGCTTGGCTTCGAGGACAGCGCGCCATTCGGTACAGTCTTCAATATGAGCGTGGGCTACGACCTCGACGGCATTACGAGCGCTGCGATGATGCGCTTCATGGATCGGATGGAGAATGCGTCGGAGGAGATTGCCCAGCTTCTGGCCCTGCTAGAGGACAAGGCCCCGCAGTTCTCGGATATAGCGATCCCATCGCGGATGGTCGATAGCGTGACCCTCTCAACGATGCACGGTTGTCCACCCGACGAGATCGAGCAGATCTCCCGCTACCTGTTGGAGGAGCGCGGCTTGCATACCTTCGTGAAGCTGAACCCGACCCTGCTGGGGAAGGAACGGGTGCTGCACATCCTGCATGAGAGGCTTGGTTTCACGGAGATCCAGATCCCGGATGATGTCTTTGAGCACGATCTCCAATACGATCGGGCTGTGGCGATGATTGCGTCGCTCCGCGAGGTGGCGGCAAATCAGGGCCTACGGTTCGGTGTCAAGCTGAGCAACACGCTGGCGATGGCGAATCATCGTGGGGTCCTCCCGGGTGATGAGATGTACATGTCCGGCCGTGCTCTCTATCCGATCACGATGAACCTCTTCCACAAATTGGCCAAGGAGTTCGATGGCGGACCTCCAGAAGGACCGGGGCATCCTTTGGACGTCTCGTATTCCGCCGGTGCTGACGCGGCCAATGTGACTGCAATCCTGTCCTGCGGCGCCCTTCCTGTCACCGTGGCATCGGATCTTCTGAAGCCCGGAGGCTACGCACGATTCCATCAGTATCTTGAGAATATCGAGCAGGGTATCCGTGAGATGGGCATAGCAGGGCTTGAGGAGTTGGCCTGGGATCACCTGATGAACCTGGAGCAGGAGGCCGACTGGGCCTTGGAGGCGCCACGCTACAAGAAGAGCTACCGTCCCTATGACTTGCCGAAGGTAGAGTCTGGGCTGGAGCTGTTCGACTGTGTCGAGGCGCCTTGTCGACAGCAGTGTGCCGTGCTTCAGGACGTACCGGAATACGCGTGGCTCATTGCTCAAGGGGAATGCGATCGCGCGCTAGAGGTCATCCTCTCGCGGAATCCGCTGCCCAACGTCACCGGATACGTGTGCGATCACCTGTGTCAGACCCGCTGCACCCGCAGCAACTACGATGAACCCGTCGCTATCCGGGCTCTGAAACGGTTCGCCGCGGAGAAGGGGTCAGTGCTGATGGAGGCCGCCGATCCGTCCGGATATCGCGTCGCCATCGTGGGCGGAGGGCCCTCTGGACTCGCAGCTGCCTACTTCCTGGCCCTGAGCGGCGTCCAGCCCGTGATCTACGAGGCGCGCGAAAAGGTTGGCGGTATGTTGGCGATCGCGGCGGACTTCCGCCTGCCTGATACCGTGGTCGAGCAGGACATCCGCCGGATCGAAGGGCTTGGCGCGGAGATCAGGCTCTCACGTCCTGTGACGGATCGACCGGACGTGCTTCTTGAGGAGGGCTTTGACGCCGTCTACGTTGCCCCGGGTGCGCAGAGTGACGCCCACCTGGGCGTTGAGGGGGAGGACGGCGAAGGGGTATTCCACGCCCTTCAGTTCCTGGAGCGCGTCAGCCGCGGTGAAGAGGTTCCGTTGGCCGGCGATGTCCTTGTGATCGGCGGCGGGAACACGGCGATGGATGCGGCACGCACGGCCAGGCGCCTAACGGACGGCTCGGTGACCGTCGTCTATCGGCGCGCATTGGCACAGATGCCAGCGGACGATGAGGAGATCGAGGCTATGTTCGATGAGGGCATCCGGCTGGAGGAGCTGGCTTCGCCCCTCGAAGTAGTCCTGGACGAAGGCCGGGCGGTTGGCTTGAGGTGCATTCGAAACGGACTGGGTGAGCCCGGGGCCGATGGACGCCCCAGGCCACTCCCTGTCGAGGGGAGTGAGTTTCAGCTTGAGGCCAGGAGCGTCATCGTCGCCATAGGCCAGCGCTTCGACAACACCTTCCTGGAGGGGAGTGACATCGCCCTCAACCCCAACCAGACCATCGACGTCGATCCGGAGACCGGACTAGCGGCCGAACAGGGTATCTACGCCGGCGGGGATGTGGTGCGCGGGCCGGCCACGATCATCAAGGCGTGTGCCGATGGTCGGCGCGCCGCCGAGGCGATCTGCGGCCGCTTGGGCGTTCACGCTTGGAGATCCCGGGTCGAGATGCCGGCTCTGTCCGCGGAAGACATCCTGGGGATCAAGCGCGTGCGAGCCCGTACTGTACCGCAGCATCAACCGCCGATGCTCCCCCGAGGAGACCGAAGCGGATTCGATTTGGTCGAGCAGACGCTGCCAGACGAGGATGTCGTTGCAGAGGCGCTCCGCTGTATGCAGTGCTCCCAGCTGTGTGATAAGTGTGTTGAGGTGTGCCCAAACCGCGCCAACATCACCTACCTGACACGCCCCCTCGAGATCAAGGTTCCCTGCCTTGCCTGCTCGGACGGCGATCTCCAAGTCGTGGGTCACGACACGTTCGCGGTCGACCAGACACGCCAGATCCTCCACGTGGCCGACCTATGCAACGAGTGCGGCAACTGCAGCACGTTCTGCGTTCACCAAGGCCGACCGTTCGCCGACAAGCCGCGCCTGTTCCTCAATGAAGGCGATTTCGAGCTGGCGGACGATAATGCGTTCCTCGTCCATAGAGCCGACGGAGGCTGGACGATTCGCAGGCGTGAGGGAGGCATGGAATCTTCAGTGACGCTTGGCCAGGACGGCGGTGGGATGGCGTTCGAGAACAAACACGTCTATCTGCGGGTAGGGCCGGACGCTGAGATGACGTCAATGACGCTCAAGGAGCCCTTCGAGGGAGAGATCTCCCTGCGGCCCGCAGCGGAGATGGTCGTGACTCTTGAAGGTGTGCTGAGCGCTGTTCCCTTCCTGGTAGCCTAGGCGCTCTCCGCCGCGATGAGCAGAGAAGCCTGCACCGATGCCAAGGTGCAGGCTTCTCTGTCTTCTTGACTCGAGCGCCGTGCGTGCGGTGGCTGCCCCCGCGTGGCGCCGTCCTGCATCTCCTTCAGTCGCATCCTTTATTGGGGTCACTTCTGCCGTGCCAGAAGGCGTCGCGGTAGTTCTGAAACCTCCCCTCAATGATGGATTCGCGGATCTCCCTGGCGATTGTAAGCATCACGTGCAGATTGTGCATGGTGATCAATTGGTGGCCCAAGATCTCGTTAGCCCGGTTCAGATGGCGCACGTAGGCTCGGCTGAAATGCCGGCAAGCGTAGCACATGCAGCCCGGCTCCAGAGGACGGGGATCCTCAGCAAACATGGCATTGCTGATGTTCAACCGGCCTGTGCGGTTGATCACGCCGCCGTTGCGTGCCGTGCGGGTAGGTAGGACGCAGTCAAACATATCGACGCCCCGCGCCGTGCACTCCACCAGATCCTGCGGGGTGCCAACGCCCATCAGGTAGCGCACCCGGTCGCGTGGCAGGATATCGTCCAGAAGCTCCAGGATGAGGTGCATCTGTTCGTTGGTCTCGCCGACGCTTAGGCCACCAATGGCATAGTGATCGAACCCCAAGTTCAGCAGGAAGCGCGCTGATCGTTCGCGAAGATCGGTGAACGAGCCACCCTGCACGATCCCGAAGAGGGCCTGGTCAGAGCGGCTCTTTGCGGCCTTGCAGCGTTCAGCCCAGGTGTGGGTGCGCACCATCGCTTCCTCGCTGTAGTCCCGATCGAGAGGTTCCGCACACTCGTCCAGACAGGTGATGAGGTCTGCCCCAAGATTCTCCTGGATAGCGATCACGGACTCGGGCGTGAACCGGTGTTCTGAACCATCTATGTGCGAACGGAAGGTTACCCCGCCCGCATCGACCTTCCGTCGCTCCGCGAGGCTGAAGACCTGGTACCCGCCGGAATCTGTGAGGATAGGTCGGTCCCAACCCATGAAGGAATGCAGACCACCTAGCCGGGCAATAAGCTCATCGCCCGGACGCAGGTGGAGGTGGTAGGCGTTTGCCAGGATCTGCGTCACGCCCAATTCGCGCAGGGAGCGGGGGGCGACGGCCTTCACCGTGGCGTGGGTGCCCACTGGGCAGAAGACGGGGGTGGGCACCTCGCCGTGAGGGGTCCGCAGCAGGCCTGCACGGGCGTCGCCGTCCGTCGCTATGACCGAAAAGGCAAAGCTTTCGCCAGGGAAGGCGCGAGCGGGGGCGGCAGGACGACTCAGGGTAATCCTCCTGTTCGGGCCGACCGGAGAGCCAGCTTTCTCCGGGCCGAGGACAAGGCGAATGCGCTATCTCCTGCCCCGCCGCGAGGACCGAGGGGTCGACGCTGCAACTCGGTAGGCGGGGGCCGTGATAGGGGCCGGCGTGCAGCGGCTCACATCGAGCATCCGTGTGGCCAGGCGCGGGTCAATCTCATCGACCTTACCTGCTGTTGTGATCACCGTTGGCAGCCGGGCGTTGTACCGGTAGTCAAAGATCTGGTAGAGTTTCTCCCGAGCCCACGGCGTCGCGGATTCCGTGCCCAGGTCGTCGAGCACGAGCAGGGGGGCACGCCGAACCTCCTCAAAGCGCTTGTCAAAGGGAATCGTGCTGTGCGGGTTGAACGTGGCTCGCAAGTGATCCAGGAGATCCGGCACGACGACGAAAAGGACCGGATAGCCTCTCGCAGCTTGGAAGTTGGCGATAGCGGCGGCCAGGTGGGTCTTCCCACAGCCATAGGTACCAGTGAATACCAGCCAGTCCTGCGGACTCTCGGCATAGGCGTAGGCCTTGTCGCGGGCCTCCTTGAGGCTCGTTCTCTCCTCGCCCTCCAGTTCCTCCTTCCGCAGGTCGAAGTTATCGAACATCTGATCTCTGTGAAGATGGAGGCTGCTCAGCTCCGACTGATCCTGTGCCACGCCGGAACGGCGGTAGTCCGGTGCGGTGATGGAGACGACCTTGGTCAGATCGGGATCAACGATGCGGGAGCGCAGACGGAGGGGGATATCCTCCAACTCGTGGTTCGTCGTGATCACGGTGGCCAGCTGGGCGTTGTACCGATGGTTGAAGATCTGATAGAGCTTCTCGCTCACCCATGCTGTGGCGGACTCAGTGCCCAGATCGTCAAGGATCAGCACCGGCACGGTCCGGATATCTCGAAATCGTGCTTCGAAAGGCAGTGCCTCCGTCTCCGGATTGGAGGGAACGAAAGTCGCCCGGAGGTGGTCCAGTAGATCCGGCACGGTGACAAACAGCACCGGCTGACCCCGCTCGACACACAGGTTTGCGATCGCTGCCGCGAGGTGTGTTTTGCCACAGCCGTAGCCACCTCTCAGGACAAGCCAACCCTGCGGGTTCTGAGCGAAGGCGAGCGCCTCGTCATAGGCCCAACGAAGGTTGGCGCGCTTGTCGGGTGGCAGGCCGTGCCCTTCCGGTGCAAAGGTCGCGAATGTCATCCGTTCTAGGAGGTCGAGTTCGCTCAGTGCGCGGAGTGTCGACGCACGCTGCCTGGCCAAACCGGCCATCCGGCAGCTGCACGGAACGAGCTTGCCAAAGTCGCCGTGATCGACGGGGACGTTCGCCCTGATGTAGCCCAGGCCATGGCAAATTGGGCATCCTTCTTCTTTGGGCGCCATCGCCGAGTCCCGCCTACGCTTTTCCATGCTTCCACTCGAGGTACCGTCGCCGATCAGCCTCGGGGGATCGGCTGTCTCTGCCCTCATCCTTGCCTTCGCTTTGCCAGCGCAGCAGGATGGCGAGGATGTACTTCCAGCTTCGCTTATTCAAGCTGACCGCCTCGCGGAAAGCGTCCTCGATCCAGGAAGTCGGGTATGTATGCTCGGCTTCGCGCAGTTCCTCGGCGATCAGAGGCGTCAGCAAGCCGATGTTCTGCTCGTACAGCGTGAAGATGTTTGGCCGTCCAGCGCTTTCTGTCTCCTCTGGCCAGTCCCCGCCGGCGATAGCCTCCACCGCAGCCCGTCCCTTAGGCGTGTTCGCGAAGTAGAGGTCATCTCCGGGCCCTCCGTCTGGCGCCCGAGCCTGAAGCAGGGTACCGCGTTCAACCGCCTTGGACAACGCGGCGTGGAGGGTTTCGGTAGGGTGCTCCCCAAGGCCAGAGAGCAACACTGTGTCAGAGGCCAGGTCGGCAAAGCGAAGGAAGGGCGGTTCGCCCCGTTGCTGGCTCAGGCGCCACAATGCGTAGAGTGTCAACTTGAGCTCACCCAGATCATCGATCATGGGCATCAGGTCGGCGAAGAACGGTTCCGGAATGCTGACGGTCTTCACCTTGCCCGACGGAAAGCCGCTGAATGCGCGCATCGTGAGGGTGCCCCCTGGTCGCGATGTCTCCTGACAACTGGAGGGCATTATACACGCGGGCCTGGGTAGGTCAAGGTATGGGAGTTCTTGAAGGATGAGCTCGATGGTGGTAAAATCCTACAACGCTTTTTCCCTGTAGACGCAAGCTGGTCGCCCACCTTGGGGTCTCTGCTGCAAGAATCGGAGAACGGCATGGATAGGGAGTCACTACTCCAGAGGGCTCAGGAGCATATCTTCTCTACCGGCTTGGATGACAGCGGGGCGAAACTAGGCCTGACCAACATGAAGTATGGACTGGCCAAGATCCATCTAGCGCAGGAGGCGCTGGGTGCAAGCGCCAACGCTACGTTCATCGCCGCTCCGGACCTGAGCGTTACCCGCAACTCTGCTAGGTGGAAGAGCGGTTTCGGCTACGGTGGGCTGGTGACCTGGGGGGACGGGGAGCTGGAGTTGGTGATACTGGATCTCAAGCCCAACTGTTGTGGTATGCTGTTGGGCGTCCTTGACACGTTGCCGGACCGCGACACAACACTGCGGCGGCTGCAGGCGCTCCGATCGATTGAACTCGCCATAAACGGGATACCGCTGAAGTGGGACTTTGGGGAGAGCAATCACTTCATTACGATCTACCGCACAGTCCCGCCAAGTCAAACGGATTTCCCCCCTTACGCCGTTGTCATCCACGGCTCTGGCAGCGAGCTGCGTGGGGAGACACCTTGGGGCCCCGGGCTGTACTGGGATCGCAGCGAGGCCCTTCGTCAGAGAGCCGAGACTTTAGACACCCCCCTCGGATCACTGCTTGTCCTTACTGGGCAAGCGGCAAGAGACTATTGCGACTCCTTCCAGTGGGTAGACGCGTTCGCCAAGGAGCGCCGGTTGCTCATCGCCCGCCGGCTGTTCGACGATGTGACTGTTTACAGCAACGAGTCCCATCAGGGGCTCACCAATATGAATGAGATGGCTCTGGGGATCTATGCGGCACGCGGAGATGATGCGGCTATCCTACCGCTGACGCTTCAAGCCCATCTACCTGCCTTCATGTTGAGAAGCCGGGCCAACCTGTCCGACGAGGTTATTGAGCGCATGGGTTGGGTAGAGCGGGCGAAGCGATTAGGCCTCTATGACCGGCTCAGGGCAGCCAATCTGGTGCCCCACGGGGGAGGCTACACCTATCCACACATCCGTGATGTTGTTTCGGTCATCGAGATTGGACAAGAGCGCTACTTCGAACTCAGCTTCGTTGGGGCTGAAGCGCGACAGATCGTCAACAACGTGCGCGATCTGCCGTTTACGTACCGTGGCCTGAACGTGGTGGATCGCACCGTGGCGTTGGGTTTGGGAGAGGTCGTGGCTCAGCTTGATCCCGTCTACGGGCTCAAGCTATAGAACGGCAGGGGACCCGTGACCGAGCGCAACCGATGCAGGAACCCCGATCCGGGTGGATGGCTGCCCGTCGACGAGTTGGGAGATTTCGCCGCGGGAGCCATCGGCTGCCAGCGACTCCAGCTGGTGGTCCGCCAACTCAGAGATGGCTCGTTTCTCACCGTGCCGGCGGCCGTCATCAGCGATGGGCACAATGGGCCTTGGATGGTACTGGTCTCGGGGCAGCACGGCAACGAGTGGAACGGGCCCTGGCTTCTACACTGTCTGATCCGCCGAGTGGATCCCTCACAGGTCCGTGGCACCATCGTGATCCTGCCGATTGCCAATCCGATGGCCTTCAACGAGGGACGGCGTACGTCACTCGTGGACAGCATAGACCTGAATCGCACCTATGGCGGGCGGTCACCGAGGAAGCCAACGGAACACTTGGGCGCTGTCCTGTGGCGTTCTGTGTTCTCCAGAGCTGACTACCTGATTGATCTTCACAGCGGTGGGGCAGGGGAGTATCTGCCGTTCGCCTCCGCAGTGAACGGCACGGAACTGGCGCTAGCCCGCACGTTGAACCTGCCCTACATCCATACGCCAGGAAGAACCAAGTCCGGTTTCCTCGTGGATGCATGTCAACAAGCGGGCATTCGGGCGGTACTCCTCGAGGTGGGGGGAGGACGCTCCCTGGACGCCTCGTATCACCCGCTCGTGCTCGATGGCCTGATCAACTGCATGCGGGCCGTCGAAATCCTGCAGGGAGAGCCACTACCTGGGCCGGAACCCTACGTATTCGCCCGCAAGGACATCGTGTCTGCCCCCTGTGCTGGGTTCTTCTTTCCGAGTGTTCAACTGGGGCAGCACGTTGATCTCGGAGACGCCCTGGGAACCATCACGGCTCCGCTAAGTGAAGACAGCCTGGAGATCGTGTCACCTCGAGCAGGGATTGTCCTCTACCTGCGAAGGGAGCCGGTGGTCGGCGAGCAAGACAGCCTGACCCACATCGTCTGAGGTGCCCAGTATCGTACCTCTGGCCGCTGAGGGGCCAGTTGTCGTCGGGGGCCTACGCCTGAATCTCTTCGTAGTGCGCCGCTAGGTAGCTCAAGAGCACAGCGGACGCGGCGAACATCTGGGCCAGGTCTTCCTCCTGCAGCCGGGTGATGCTCAATGCCTCGTCGGACACACCCAGCCCGCGCTCCGTGTCAATGCCTCCGTAGCCCGACAGGTTGACAACCAGGGCGCGTTTCCGATTCTCGCCAATGTACGGCTCGAGGGCGATGCGGAACAGCGCCCCCACAGGGAGCAACTGGTCGCCATCGCGA
>JASFVG010000084.1:0-13025 GCA_050049955.1 Anaerolineae bacterium
GCCGCCAACCTTGATGGGGGCGCCCAAGTAGGAGCGCCACTGCGACTGGCCTTCGTCCTCGATCCAGTCGGGATCCGCACCCGTGTCGGGAACGATCACGGGCTTCCCCGTCTCTATCATCCGCTTGAGCAGACCGTACCGCGCCACGGGCGCTTCCTGAACACCCCAGTCCCGCCCCTCATACCCCCGGCGACGGACCACCCGCGCGGTATCTTGCTCCTCAATCAGCATCACATTGAAGGCGTTTCCCTCAACGACCTTCTCGACCTGCGCCAAGATTCGGTCTAGCACCTCATCGAGGTCAAGAGTGCCGCTGACAGCGGCGGCCGCTTCCTCCAGAGCCGTCGCCTGCCGTCGTTGTTCGCGCTCGGACCGGAAGATGCGGGCCTTCTCGAGCGACATGCCTAGCTGACTCGCGATGGTGGCGTAGAAGTCCAGGTCATCGTCGTCGAAGGCGTTGAGCTCGCGGCTCTCGACGTTGAGGACCCCCACCACCTGCCCCTGGATCCTCACGGGGACCGCCAGCTCTGAACGGGTCTCTGCGACGCCTTCGAGATAGTGGGGGAGGGTTCGGACGTCGCCCACGAGGATCGGCTGACCGGTCAGGAAGACCCGACCGCAGATGCTGGTGTCCATGCCTATTGGTATGGTCTCTTGCTCCTTGGGAAACCCAATCTGGGAAGGGTGAAGGCGCAGCGTGTTCTGTTCCCGGTCGCCGATCTCAAAGGCGATGAAGTCAGCGTTGGCCGTGTCGTGCAAAGCTTTCAGCGTCCGCCCCAGCACCTCGTCGAAGTCCAGCGTCGACGTGGCAGCTACCAGTAACTCGCGTCGAACCTGGGCCTGGGCCAGACGCTGGGCGGTCTGCTCGTACAGCCTGGCGTTGTCCACCGCGATCCCGACTTGGTCGGCGATGGTGCAAAGCAGCAGCTGCCCGGTGCTGTCGTAGGCTCCCGGGCGATAGGCCTGCACACAGATGACACCGACCGTCCTATCGGCCACCCTCATCGGCACGCCGAGCCAGGACGCCGGTGTCTCCATGGTGCCCCACAGCTCGGCCGGCGGCAGGTGGTCCCGCTCCAGCTCGAAATCCCGAATGAGGAGGGGTCTCCCGCCTTCCAGCACGGAGGCGGTCAGGCCGCTCTTGACGGGCGTACGCTCCGGAGGTTGCGTCGCGCCACCATCGACTTGGAGGCGATAGTTCAGTTCCTGCTTCTCCTCATCGTAGACGGCCAGGAAGAAGGCGTCGGGCTCGAATGCCGCCTCCACCTCTTGATAGACCACCTCCACCAGGTCGTCCAGGTTGAGCGTTCTGCTGACTGCGCGCGAAACGCGGTTGACAATCGCCAGGTGGTCGGCTCGAAGGGCGGTCTCTTTGTACAACCTCGCGTTGCGCAGGGCAAGGGCTGCTTCCTCGGCAAACAGGCCTAAAAGCTCGAGCTCATCCGGTCGGAACGTCCGGGGTGCCTTCACCGCTAGCTTGAGGACGCCCCAGAGCGCATCGCCCCAGCGAACGGGGACGCCCACCACCGACATGGGCGTCGTCAGCCCCCCGTCAGCCTCCATCTGAACCGCCCACTGCCCGTAGTCGCTCACGGTGGTCAGGAGGTCGAAGTCAAGGACCCTCCCGGAAAGGGCCTTACCTCTCCAAGCGATGGTTTCGACGGGGGTAGCCGGGGGACCAGTGGCGGCCGCCATCTCAAACTCGTCCCCCTCTGGGATGTAGAGATCGAGCTGTGCAGCATCGGCTTGCACCAGACCGGCGGCGCACGACACGATGGCGTCGGGCAGCTTGTCTGAGTCGAGGTGGGCTCTCAATTCTAGACTCACCTCTCGCAAGGCCTGGAGCTGGGCTACTCGTAGCTGAATGGCTTTCTCCGTTCGCACCCTTCGTGCATCTTTGGAAGCAGAGGGGCAAGAACATTGTGCGCAACAGACACGCTGGCGGGCAACGGCAGCTAGACCGCCCCCTGTCGCTCCGCGGCGCCAGTGCGTGCCTGTCAAGGCCGGTGGCAACTCAGTATAGCACAACCGAATGCCGGTGGCAATAGCCGCGGGTGGATGTGCCCCCTGGGATCGCGAGACTTTTGCCCGTTCCAGGGGTGTTGTATAATCCGTTAGTCAAGGGTGTCCGGCCCGACCACGACGGCAGGATCGTGGCGTGGCGGCGCCGGAGCTGACTGCGGGCCACGAAGCGGTCAGTCCTTGAAAAGGTGTATGCGTCTTGACGCCGCAGAGGGCCGACGCCTGTGAGAGGAGGTAGCGTCTATGCGAAGAGCGATCAATTTCCTGACCGGGTTCTTGGTAGGTGCTGTGGTCGGGGGCGTTACCGGTCTGCTGTTGACCCCGTCCGGGGGTAGCGAACTACAGGAGCAGATCAAGACCCGTTTGGAGACGTTGGTCGAGGAGGGCAGGAAGGCGGCCGCCGCTCGAAGATCCGAGCTGGAGGCTCAGTTGGAGGCGTTCAGGAGCGGCGAACCCGTATCTGAGCAGGTAGCTTCTGAATAGCCCTATAGCGTCGCCTCCGTCTCCCCGTTCGGCGCCGACATAACCGATTGACCTGCCAGAGGCCGTCCTCGGTCCCCGGTGCTACCACCGGACGTCCATCGGTTGATTCACGGACGGATCACCAGCTCATAGGGAGCTGGTTGGTCCGTGAACGGCGCCATCGCGGCGACGACCAGTATGCGCTCTGCCCCCTGCGACTGGCCCAACGGCACGGTCCATGCCCCTGTCCGATCCTCTTGAAGGGGCAGTCTCTCGATGACGTTGTCAGCACCGCTGTGAATGAGCAGCGCGATGTAGCCCTGGGGAAAGCGGCCGTTGGTGATTTGGAAGCCGTCTGCGTTCCATCCCTTCGCGCCCGCCTCCGCGCCGTCCTCGAGGCCGAGCTCGGGGACCGAGATGTCGTCCAGAAGCAAGCCCTTCCCCGTGATCGCCTCGTCCGTGAGGTAGGAGAAGCGCACCAGGATCTGTCCGCCCGTGTAGGGCGACAGATCGACAGACTCCTCGATCCAGCCTGAGCTCTTCCCCGTGTAGCTCCAGCCAGGTGTGTTGCACCGTCCAGACTCGTCGGTACCCGACGGTGTGGGGAGCGCGCGCCAGCTCTGACCGGCGTCAATGCTGACTTCGACGGCGGCGTAGTCGTATTGGGGTTCAATGTCGTACCAGACCCAGTAGCTCAGGGTGGCCTGCCTCACACCGGAGAGATCCAGCGGGCGCATGAGGGTGGCGAACGATGCATCGGCCTGATTCGACCACCAGGCGCATCGTCCGCTATGTGGCGCGGCACTGAGATGGCCCGTCTCCACCCGTCCGGTGAACTCTACCTTCACATCTTCTTCTCCCCGCAGAACGAAGTAGTCGGCACCGTACTGCTGAACGGATGTCACCACCTGGGTCGGGTATCTTTCGTAGACTGCGGCGGGGATTGGCCGGTGGAGTCGTGTCAACGCGTTAGGATCCTCACTGCCCTCGGCCTCAGGCACGCCGTTCAGGTAGTTGGCGGCCAGCCAGTCAGCAAACAGATCCTCGAATGTGAGGTCGGCGCCCACGCTCTCCAGTGCCGCATCGATCCCCGCGATTCCGTCAGCCGGCTGGGACGTGAGGATCTTCGTACCCTCATCGCCGAACCGCTGATGGAAGTAGGCGGCGAACAGATAGGCGGCTCCGCGCTGACCATCGTGTCCAGACCATGCTGTCAGTGAGATGTCCGTCTCGTCGAGATAGGCCTGCCGCAGCGCCCGAGCGTCAAACCCATTCAGCCCTGCCGCCAACTCAGCAAATCCCTCCTTTAGCCACCGCTCCTCGTTCCGATCCTGGTGCCACTGAATCAGGCGCTGAAATTGCCGGGCCAGCACGGCGTTGTACACAGGGGAGCCGACGCCTACCTTGTCGAGGTTGACAGTTATCATTTCCGCCTCATTCGACATCGGACACGTCTCTGCACGGTATGCGTCGATGCCCGAGGTGTAGCCGAGTACACTCCATCCCAGGCCGGTGGCGTGCAAGATATGGATGTGAGGATCGTGGTCTATGCCCGGTGTCCACTCGGACCCGAAAGCGGCGCGTGTTCTGGGGTAGATGTGGGTTTCGAAGCGCTCTGCGGCCTCCTCGAGCCTCTCCACGTCGTGCCACACGCCCTCCTCGACCCACATGGCGGCGTGGTCCGTCTGCGTGCGGAGACGAGCCGTGATCTGTCGGCGCCCAGTGGCGCCCTGGTCGACGACCCAGAAGCTGCGCACCGCATTCGGCACGCGCGCTGGCTCGGGACCATCGGGGGGAGTCGGGAGGGGCCGGGGCGGCGGAGGGCTCCAGAGCAGATCCTCGACACACGGAGCAGGCGTCTCGAAAGGGCTAACGAACGGCGTCGGGCTTGCAGTCGGCAGGGGGGTCCTAGTCGGCCTGGTCCTCGGCGTTGAGCTGGTGCTGGGTGTCAGCGGTGGGGGCGGGCCTGTGGAGGACGGGGTTGCCGTGGGAACGCGCGTCGTGGTCGGAAAGGGGTTCGCAGGGAGCCGGGCTGTGCAGGCGGTCAGAAGCGCGAGCGCCGCCGCGGGCCAACGCCTGCATGTCATTCGATGTGGGTAGCTTGGATCAGGCTCGTGAAGAGGCGCCGCATAGCGGGGCTGGTCTCCACCATGGCCTCCGGATGCCACTGCACGCCTATGCAGAACGGATGAGCGGGCGCCTCAAGGCCTTCAATGATGCCATCGGGGGCGCGAGCTGTGACAACCAGCCCATCGCCGACGGCTTTCGCAGCTTGGTGGTGGGCGCTGTTGACGCCGACCTCCCCTGCGCCGATCAATGCAGCCAGGCGGTTGCCCTCATGCACGTGTACCGTGTGGACGATATCCGCTGTGGGCCGGCCGGCGATGGCGCTGTGCGTCAGTGCATCTCCAACCTCAGTCGGGATGTCCTGGATTAGCGTCCCACCGGCCGCGACGTTGAGCACCTGGATGCCGCGGCAGATGGCCAGGACGGGGCGTCCCTCATCCAGAGCCCAACGCGCCAGAGCGAGTTCTGCCCTGTCTCGCTTCCTATCGACGCGCCACAGCAGGCCTCCGTCCGGTTCGCCGAACAGCGAGGGGTGGATGTCCCCGCCACCAGAGAGGATCAATCCGTCGATGCCGTCGAAGGCGCCGCGGAGCGCAGCGTCGTCGAGATACGGCGGTATCACCACCGCCGCACCGCCACCAAGACTCACCGCGTGGACGTAGGTCCTGGTCACGGCGAAGGTCTCGATGTTGGGCGGGCGAACGGACTGGTCGGCGTAGCCGGTGATGCCGATAATGGGATAGGCCATTGGCGGGTTGGTCGGCCGGCAGCGCACCGGTTTGGAGTCGGAGTGAAAGGGCTTCTCTAGTGGTTTGCCGGCAGGCCCAACTGCCAGCTATGCAAAGCAACGAGCGTAGGCACCCCTACGCCCTCGAACCCCGCAAAACGTCGCCGGAGACGCTACCGGCGCTTCTCTCGTAACCGGGCAGCCTTGCCCTTCCGATCCCGCAGATAGTAGAGCCTAGCTCGCCGTACGTGGGCTCGTCGCATCACCTCCACCTTCACAATCCGTGGCGAGTGAAGCAAGAAGGTGCGCTCCACACCAATGCCGTGAGAGGCGATGCGCCGAACCGTGAAGGTTGCGTTCGCTCCTCCTCCGCGCACGCGAAGGACCGTGCCCTGGAAGACCTGCACCCGCTCCCTCTGCCCCTCAACGATGCGCACGTGTACTTTGACGGAATCGCCGGGGCGCAGGTCGGGTATATTTGGATTAGGCTCTATCTGACGATTGAGTGATTCTATCAAGTCCATGACTCATCTTCTCGAACTGAACGACCGTGCATGCCGCACACCGCAAGTGCTTATCACACAACGACGATCGAGTATTATACCACGCTTCCTTGGGCCGGGCAACCAGGGCGTGGCGTGGGCTTCCTCCCAACCTCTTGACGGCAGATCAGCGGTGGCTATAATGGGTCTCAGGTAGAGTGCTACTGAACCACGCGCCACAACTCTCTCTCCAGACGACGCCGTCCTGCTCCGCCAGTCAGGTCGACTACTAGCAGGTTTCTCATCGAGGCCCGCCGGCTCGGGCCTCCCAATCAACCGATGTAGGCCATGCAGTGAGGTGCGAAGGACCCTGTAGGCGCCCTAAGGAGGGCGGCACTCTGGGAGCCGAACCACGGAACCAAAGGAGGAAGGACAGAATGGGGGCAAGAGATCCAACTAGGCTGAACCGATTGCTTCTTCCACTTGTCTGTGGACTGCTCCTCACGGTCGGGCTGCTACTCGCGTTTTCCCTTCGCAGCCCGGCGGAGGCCAAGGTGTCCGATCCAGGTGTCGTAGTCGCCCCGGCTGAACGCTTCCTTCAAGCTGGGCAGACATCCTACGAGCCGCCTTCAGCTAGGGCGGGGCGTTCGACGAGCCTTCAGGGGTCTCCTGTCGGTCCGCGGCCCGACCCGCCTGGCGGCGCCCACCGCCCCGCGTTCCTCGCCCCTGCCGTGGCCGGAGCCGTCGGAGCCGGTTCTATGGCGGCAGGGCCCGCTCCAGGATCGGCGTTGCACGATCCGCTCCAGGGTGCGGTGTTCGCAGCTGGAGAGGCCGGGCACGAGGGACACGTCGTCGACCTGGCCTATGACGCCGTCTGGGGCTTCGCCTCCCCGGGTGACCTGGTCACGGTGACCCGCTCGGACGACGCCTACGGCGTGGACGAGGCCAACGGCGTAGGTTTCTTCTACGCCCCTTTGTGGGGGCTGGACGGCCGGCCGGCGGACGTGGGAGGGGGGGACACCCTTGAGGTCTACTTCAACGGCGCGCTGGACGAGGCCCTCAACCCGGTGACGATCACGGGCCAGGTAGACGTAGTCAATGACCGTGTGGTCGGTACCGTCTTGGGCGCGGCAGCAGGCGAGGTTGTCACTGTGACCGTCGGCACGTGGGCCTTCCAGGCCAGTTTCCTCGGGGCACCTCGGACCACGGCTACCACCGATGCGTCAGGTGTCTTCACCGCCGCCTTCGCTGCGAACGACCTCGGGGCGCACCACTACGCGCGGATCGCAATCGGCGGCCCGTCGAGCGCGCAGCACAGCTATCTCTACCCTCAGGACGTGTTCCACGTCGACACCTTCGCTATGGCCTTCGGCTTCACCGAGCCTAGACAGGTTGTGACCGCCACCATCGTCCGGGACGGCATTCGCTTGACGAGCACGACCGCCAGGGCCGGCTGGCCCCACGGCGAGTATGGCCTTGAGTTGAAGATCGAGCCCGGCGATGTGGTCGAGCTCGATCTGGGTAGCGGCCCCGTGATGTCGACCACGGCCTACACCCTCACCGCCCGGATCGACGTCGAGGCAGACCAGGTCACGGGAATCTGCCCGCCCCTGGAGACCGTGCGCGTATGGAGCAAGGACTGGCAGCTAGGGACCTTCGCCGAAACCTCCGCGACGGCCGACGCGTCGGGAAGGTATACCGCCACCTTCACCGGTCACGACCTGAGACCGAGCGACCGGGTCCACCCGTCGTACGCCGACGACGAAGGCGACGAGGTGCTTCTCAGCATGTACCCGCCGAACATCATCGCCCGCGTGGACCAGGGGAGCGTGCTCGGCGCCGGCGACGCGCCGAAGACGCCATTCACCGCCACGCTTCTCCACGACGGATCGACCTCCGTAGTGACCGGCACCACGACGTGGGGGAACGACCTTGGGATGGTCGGGTTTGCTGTCAGTATTGAGGAAGGGGACACGATCACTGTGGAGACGTCAAGCTGGACTGGCTCGATGACGGTGGCCGACGTTGATGTCGCGTTGGACGGTGAGGACGATTCGGTGAGCAGTCAAGCCGACATCACCGGCTGGATGAAGATATGGGTTGACCAGTGGAACAACTGGTTGTACCCCGTGCACAGCCGCGTGGCCGTCTCTGTGGCTGGCACATCCCCGGTGACGACAACGTTCCCCCGCTTCGATCTCCGTGACGGCTGCCGCGCCACGGTCTTCCACTTCGACGACGAAGGCTTCACCACCTGGAAGGGTGCGATGTTGCGCCAGTTCGGGGCCAACATGCCGTGGGGTGTGTGGGTCGACGGAGCCTCCCCCAGCGACGTCGTTACGGCATCGCTGTACCACAGCGATGGCGTGACCCTCAAGCGACGGGCGACAAGTGATGCGCCGGAGCCGTGGGGCGGCCGCTGGCTGGGAATGGAAGGCCACATCAGAATCGGCGACTGGCTCACCGTCACCGACTCGACCGGGTGGATCAGGGGATTCCAGATGCCCACGCTGACCATCAACGCAGATCCAGACACCGACACGGTCTGGGGGCAGGGCCCCTCGGCACGGCTCCTCGCGGAGCACGACCCCGACGGAAACTGGTCCGGTCTCTTCATTCCCGGCGGTGAATATCTTCTCGACTGGTCATCCCTTCGGCGGGACCTGCGGAAAGGGGACTACGTTAACGCGGCCTACCAGACGCCCGGCGGCAACGTGGTGGGGGTTCAGGCCGAGTGGCTGTCGATAGAGCTCAACTACGCCCACGACTGGGTGGAGGGCCATTTGGAGGCGGGCCATACGCTCTGGCTTACCATCACCGAGAGCGACGGGCTAACCGTCAAAGCGACGGCGGAGCTCAAGAGCCAGGCGATACCCTGGTGGGGCGGCAACACCGGCTTCTCGACCAGTTACGGCGATCCCTGGGTTCCCGATCAACCAGACATCCAGGCCGGCGATTGGGCCTTTCTCAAGGCAGACGACGGTCGGACCACGTCGGTCCACGTCGGCACTATCGACGGCCAGCTTGACATCGAGGCCGACACCCTTTCCGGCACCATCAGCACGCCCTGGTTCACGGAGACGCTAAGGGCCTGGTGCGGCGTTTGGGAGGAGGGCGGCCCCTGGGAAGAGATCGAGGTCGAGCCAGATGGAGACTACCTGTGTGATCTTGGCGATATGGGCTGGGATCTCTTGCCCGAACAGGATGTCGCCGTGCAATACCTCGAGCCTGACAGCGACCAGGTCTACAATGTCTTCCGCGAGCTAGGATCAAGGCTGGGCATCCAGGCGGAGGCCGAGAGTGAACCCGCCGAAGGTGGCAACTACTCCTACCGCATCAGGTATCGTAACGACGGGGAAGGGCCCGCGGAGGACGTCGTGATCACCAGCACCGTCCAGGGAATGGCATACCTGGAGGACACCAGCCCCTTCGCCGTCACCACAGCCACTGTACCCGGCGGTGAACAGATTGTCTGGGACCTGGGGACCGTACCCGGGCAGACCAGCGATAGCTTGGACCTGTTTGTACGCGTGACCGGTGTGCAGTCGGACAGCCTCGCCAACAGCGTGGAAATCGGCACGAGCAACCCGTTCGACCAGGCAGAGCCTGGCGAGAAGGTAGTCGAGTTGGAGGGTCACGTGGAGGCCAACGACACGCACCTAACGGTCGGTGCGTGGACCCGGACGGGCGATCCGGCGCCCGGCGCCGACTTCATCTGCGTGGTCAACGTCTGCAACGCCGGGACTACCGCCAGCACCGCGGTCGTGGTGACCGACACCCTTCACCCATCGCTGACCATGCAGTCCTGGTCCGGACAGTTCCCCGGCTGGACGGAGGTGAAGAGCGATGACCACGAGCTCGTCTTGACCCGCCCCTCGATACCCGGTGGGGGGTGGTGCTCGGAGGTCGATGTGCAGGTCCGTGTTGATGCTGCCGCTTGGGCCGGCCTGCCCATCTCCCACTCCGCCGTCATCACAGCCTCCAACGACCTGGATGAGGGCGACAATACCGAGTCCTGGGAGGGCCAGCTGGGCGATCCTCGCATCAACCTGCACGTCAGGAAGGAGCTCGAGTGGGGTTTTCTCGTGCCTGGAGGTGAGATCGGCTACAGTGTTATGTACGAGAACAGAGGCAACATCTCCGCGGAGAGCGTCCTGATCACGGATACGCTGCCGGAGCATACCCGATTCGACCACTCATGGTTCTGGATAGCGGATGGCGAGATCCCCGTTGCGCCGACGCTCGTGACCGGTGACTACGTGGTGTGGGACGCTGGCACGCTCATCCCCGGTGAGTACTTCAATCTGGGCTTCCGGGTGACCATAGACAGCGGCGCGTCGCCGGGTGACATTCTCACCAACAGCGTCGGGATCAGCCTCCAGCCGGACGAGGAGGCCGCCTACGACAACGTCGCAACTTGGGTGGAGACCGTTCACCCAGCCGGCCCCAACCTGCGGGTGAGCAAGTACCACTACTGGGAGAGCGAGGATCGCATCAAGTACGGCATCTGGGTCAGGAACATGGGCACCACCTCGATGGAGGACATCTGGATTGCCGACACCTACCCAGTCTCTACCACGTCGGACGGGGATTGGTGGATGGGTCACGGCCCATGGGTCACCCAGACACACCACCCAGGCGACCGCCAGTTCACCTTCTGGGTCGAGGCGCTCGACCCCGGCGGAACGAGCCACTTCGGATTCTGGGTAGACCTGGACGACGCTATCCGGGGGCAGCAGGGCCTGGTCTTCACCAATACAGTCCACGGCGCGTGGCCCGGCGACGTCTTCCCGGCCGACAACGGTGAGGTCGAGCTGGCCTTCACGGGCCCCGACGTCTACGTGGAGAAGTGGCTGAGCGGCGGGCAGCCCAAAACGGGCGAGCTCGTGACCTTCACGGTGGAGTTCGGCAACCGGAACCTCGAACCCTGGAACGGAGATGGCCAATTCGGCAGCCACATCACCGACACACTCCCCGCGGAGATGAGGTTGGTCGACGTTGTCGCACCGTGGGATCCGCATTGGATGCCGTACGAGCAGGAAGGCAACGTCCTGACCTGGGAGTGGGACGCCATGTGGAGCGAATCTCGCTGGCGCTTCGACGTGGTCGCCCAGATCACCGACACCGTACGGGGAGGCGATGTCATCGTCAACCGCGTCGAGGCGGGGGGGGACAGCCCAGGTGACATCGAGCCCTACTACGACAACAATGTCTTCGAACTGCCCATTACCCTTCTTGGTCCGAGGGGCGTCTACCTGCCGCTGATCGTGAAGAACTGACCCTCTCGCGTCTCCGAGCGCTAGCTGACCATGCCCGGCGCCCTCGCGGCGCCGGGCGTTTGTGCCGCCGGTCCGTGCCAGCGTACTGCAGACCCGTGAACGCCATCGAAGCGACGCCCTGGGCGGTTCTGCTGACCGCCTTCCGGCGCCGCCACGAGAAACGCGCTCCCAGCCACGAGCGTGTGCTCGAGGGGATCGCGGATCCGTGTGGAGCTCTGAGGGAGGCGCCGCGACGGTGTAGGGCGGTTTTGCCAACCGCCTTCCGCCGCTGCCAGGAGAAACGCGCTGCCAGCCACGAGCACGTGCTCGGGGGGATCGCGGATCACGGATCGGCGTGGAGCTGTGAGGGGGACGCCGCGACGGTGTAGGGCGGTTTTGCTAACCGCCTTCCGCCGCTGGCAGGAGAACCGCGCTCCCAGCCATGAGCATGTGCGGGGGGCTGCGGATCACGGATCGGCGTGGAGCTCTGAGGGAGGCGACGCGACGCTGTCGGGCGGTCTTGCTTACCGCCATTCCCCCGTGCAGAGCGCCGTGAGTTGACCGCGCACATAACTGTGCGATCATGGGCGATATCCAGACCGGGCCCCATCCCCGAATCTCCGGCCTCTTGAACGGGGATGGGTGCGCGGCGCATGCATCGGGTCAATCGGCCACCGCCAAGGATAGGAGGTAGCAAACGATGAGCACCAGGCTCTGGACCATCATCCCGATCCCTATTCTAGTGCTGCTCTTGTGCTCGGTGCTGCTGGTCGCGGTTGGCGCAGCCCCATCAGAACCCGACCACGCGAATGCGATCGTGTTCTACGTCGATGACGACACCTGCCCGGACGCCGGATCCGGCACCCAACTAGACCCCTACTGCCGCATTCAGACCGCCGTCGAAGCGGCAGCCGAGGGTGATGAGATCCGGGTCGCCACGGGTGTCTACACCGGCGGGCAGACGGTCGCGGCCGACCCCTGGGGTGGCACTCTGTACACATACACCCAGGTCGCCTTCATAGACAAGGGTCTCACCCTACTCGGCGGGTACGCTCCCCCCGGCTGGGAGACATCCGATCCCGCGGGGAACCCGACCGTGATCGACGCCCAGGGCTACGGCCGCGGCATCACCATCCTTGACACCGACTTCGAGCCGGTGACGGTCGACGGATTTGTCGTCACGGGCGGGGACTACACTAGTTTGGGAAATCCGCCGGGTTCTCTCGGCACGGCCTGCAGTGGCGACCCAGGGACCGACTGCGGAGGAGGGATCTATGCTCGCGCCAGCGTCGTGATCCTGCGCAACAGCGTGGTCACCGGCAACGTGGCAAGCCGCGGTGATTCGGGCAAGGGCGGCGGCATCTATCTCTGGGGAGGGGAGGGCGGCATTATCGATGGGTGCAGGGTAAATGGCAACACCGCCCTCGGGCCGAGCGGCTCCGGAGGCGGGATGTATACCTATGGAATCGGTGGACCATTGACCATCACCGGCAGTACATTCCAGGACAACCATGCAGAGGCCAGTGGAGGCGGGATGCAGATGTATAACGCATTCGCCCTGGTGACACTCGAGGACACCGAGTTCCGCAACAACATCGCGGCCGGGGCTGAGGGCGGGGCCGTGCACATTCGCCTTTCGGCCGATGGAGACCAGCTCCACGTGGACCGGGTGCGGTGCCACGGCAATCGGGCGCATAGCAGTGCATCCGCTGTGTATCTTCATAACTCGGGCAGTGGGACGCCGCGCGTGCGGCTGACCAACCTGCTGCTCAGCGGCAATCGTGTCACGGCTACTGCAGCCTCCGACGCCGTAGTCGGTGTTCGTGGCGCTTTCACGAAGCTGGATGTCTCTTTGGCCCACCTGACGGCAGCGGACAACAGCGCCCCGACATTCCTCTTTGCGGAGCCGTCGATATACGCTGACAGGAACCTGACCGTCAGCCTGGCCAACGCTCTGTTGATCTCGTTCACCAACGCCTTTGCCGCGCAGAAGCGGGGCGACAGCGA
>JASFVG010000085.1:0-13023 GCA_050049955.1 Anaerolineae bacterium
ACCGGGTCCGATTCCTGGACAACCAGGCCAGCTCAAGCGACGCGGCGCTGGATCTGTACGCGACGGGCCAGAACCCGCGAGCTCGGCTCACGAACCTGCTGTTTGCCGGGAATCGATTGGACTCGATGGGCGACAGCGACAAGCTGGTCCACGTCGACAACTACGCAACGGACCTCAATCTGTCGCTGGCGCACGTGACTGCGGCGGACAATCGGGTCCCCACGTTCCTGTACGTCGAGACCGGCGGAACCGACCATTCAGCGACGGTCGCGCTATCGAACACCCTGCTGGTCTCCTTCACCAACGCCTTCGTGGGCGACCAAGGCGGGACCGGCGACGTGGTGATCCAGCACACCCACACGCTGACAGAGCAGGTGGAGAACCTGCACGTGGCGCTCGAAGGTTATCCCACCTTTGTGGCGGCGAACCCGGTCAGCGGCGACGCTGAACTTGACGGCTCCTACCACCTGCGACCAAGCTCGGACGCTATCGACGCCGGCGTGGACGCTGGTGTAACGATTGATATCGACGGCGACTCGCGAGTCGAGTACGCTCCGCCAGACATCGGCGCTGACGAGTTCACCACCTACCGGGTGCTCCTGCCGCTGGTGAAGCGGAGTGAGTGAGGCGAACCCGGCGCGAGACAGGTAACCGGCCTATCGTCTGGCCCCATCGGGGCATTGCAGCCCAGGAGGTCTCCCAATGCATCGCAAGTCACTCGCAATCATCGCTGTGGCGCTGACCGGCTTTCTGCTCGTCGGAGCGATCACGCTACTGCCGGCCCTGGCCTCTCAGCGGGCAGCTCCGGTCACCAACGGGGCCATCGTCTATGTGGACGACGACACCTGCCCTGCGCTTGGGTCGGGGACCGACGTAGACCCCTACTGTAGGATCCAGGACGCGGTGCACACAGTCGCCGAGGGCGGCGAGGTATGGATTGCAGCTGGGACTTACGCAGGCACTCAACTGGTCGTCGACAGCCGCACCGGCTACACATACACGCAGGTCGTCATCATCACCAAGAGCCTGACGCTCCGGGGCGGCTACGCCTCGGGCGACTGGAATGCGGGCAGCAACCCGACCCCCAACACCACGATCATTGACGCCCAGCGGAGCGGGCGTGGAGTCTCGATCGTAGGCTGGAGTGGCGACCCGCCGGCAGTGACGCTGGAAGGCTTGACAATCACGGGCGGTGACTACACTGGGCTCGGAAACCCAGCTGGAACCCACATCGTGTGCAGCCGCACAGGCTATGACTGTGGCGGCGGCCTGTTCGCAACCCAGACGAGTCTGATCGTAAGCAACACTGTCGTGTCCGACAACATCGCCAGCCGCGCCGATTCCGGGAGAGCAAGCGATGGTGGCGGCATCTACCTGTGGAACCTGCGGCCCGGAAGCACGATTTCGGGATCGGTCATCATCAGCAACAGCGTCAGCGGCTCTAACGGCGGAGGCGGTGGAATAGGCGTGTGGTGGGGCTCTGGTCTGACGATCACCGGGAGCCTCATCGAAGGCAACTACGCTCCGGACTCTGGCGGCGGGGTTTACTTCTTCCAGCCCTATGGCGAGGTAGCTATCGAGGCGACCGACCTCCTGTACAATGAGGCGAGCGATGGTGGCGCGCTTCAGGCCCGCCTTACCCACAGCGGCGAAGCCCTGCGGATGGAGCAGCTGTCGATGTTGGGGAACGAGGCCACGGATGAGGGAGCGGCGATCTACGTGTACAAGCAGTCCTCGGGTCGATCCACTGTCCGGATGACCAACCTCGTCCTGGCCGCGAATCGCTGCCCTTCGAACGGGGCTCACTCTGCCGTCGTTGATCTGCTCGGTGGCACCAACAACGAGCTAGAGGTCGCTCTGGCTCACGTCACCGCCGCCGACAACCGAGCCCCCACCTTCCTCCATGCCCGGTCGTCATCCGCGCAGGGGCGCGTCACGGCGACGCTGACCAACACACTGCTGGTGTCCTTCACCAACGCCTATGTGGGCACTGCTACGGGAGGTGGGGAGGTGAACATCTGGCACAGTCATACGCTGACGCAGAACGTGTCGGCGATTCATACCGCGTTGGGTGGGGGCGCCCCCGTCTTCGTTGCGGTGGATCCTCTGGGCGGAGACGCCAGACTGGACCACACCTACCGCTTGCGGCCGCGTTCGGACGCCATCGACGCCGGCGTGGACGCGGGGGTGACGGTGGACATCGACGGGGACCCGCGGCCCTACCACGATGGGTTCGACATTGGCGCTGACGAGTTCACGACGTATCGTGTCTACTTGCCGCTCGTGAGTCGCGTTACGCCGTAATCTTCCACCTGACCAAGTGCTCCTCGAATAGATCAGATCTGCAACCGGGGGGACTGCGCAGGCTTGTACGGTAGGGCAAGGCTTCGAGGGACAGCTGCATTGACGCTCCGGCGCTGACAATGCAACGGCCAACCACAGCCTTCGACCGATTGGCCCACCGCTTGCATGGGAATCCAGGATCGGAGGCCTAGCGCAGCGAAGGAGAATGGTGAGACGTATCAGAGCGTGGCGAACCACGACGGAGGAGGTTCTCGATGCCCCGTAGGTCCTTTCACGTGTGTCTTCTTGTGGTCATGGTCGTGGGCGGGCTGAGCGGCGGCCTGGCTGGATGCGGGCCGGGGCCGGCGGAGACCGGTGCACCTACGGTGTCTGCTTCACCGACGAAACCCGCGGCACCGACAGACACGCCTGCACCTGCCGCCACGACTGCGCCAGCCGCGACTCCAAGCCCTGCTGACAGCGAGCAGACCGGCGAGGAGGCGACGGAGAAGGCCGATTTCGGCACGGTGTTCCCGTTGCCGGACAACGTGCAGAACTTCATTGGCGAAGGGGGAGAGAGTCAAGTCAACTTCCAGACGAACCTGACCAAGGATGAAGCGATCACGTTCTACCGCGATGCCTTTGCTGAGATGAACCTATCGGAATACGAGCTCCTCACTGCCATCGAGGACGAGAGCTTCAGCATGGTCTTCACCGGATGGCCCAGCGGCGAGGGACTCGTCATCCAAGGTGTCGTCTTTGGTGACAGCACCAACGTCAACATCCGGCTGGAAGAGGTTATCGAGTAGTGATAGTGGCTCTGGAAGGTTGTGGTCAGCAGCCACGATCACTATCAGCTGCCCACGTTCCCACCTACGCGTTTGGGCAGAACTCCAAACCGAATCCTGTTGCGGGATCGTGGAGCGTGGTATACTGCCTGGTCGTGAATTGAAGTGAGCAAGGCACCGGCGGTTGACCGGTTCCGGTTGCAGCAGGTTGCCAGGAGGACCCCCCGGAAGGGTACATGGCACCTGAAGGTAGCATAGGCGCCGTGAGCCGGTGGGGGTAGGTCCGGCATCCACGGTGAGCATAGGCTGAATCAGCTACGGTATCCCAGTGGGCCATCCAAGAAAGGAGATCAGCATGAGTCGAAGGTTGTGGCAGGTCGCGGTTACTACACTGTGTGCGTTTCTAGCGGTCGGCGGCGTCGTCGCCTTTGCCCGCTTCGACGACGCGCCAAGTCCAGCTCCTTGGTCGGAGGTTATGGGAGGAGCCGAGGCCAGCGCGGAAGGCAGCCGGGCTGAGCTCACACCCACGGAATTCATTACCGTGACGAGCACCGAGGACGACGGGGGGATGAGCGGACGCTGCGACACGCAGAGCCCGTGCACACTGCGACGGGCCATCAACCAGGCCCGGTTCCACTCGTCACCGAGCAAGGTTTTTCGCATTGCCTTCGACCTAACCACCGGGGATCCCAGATATGATTCCGATCAGGGCGTCTGGATCATCGACGTCGATAGCGACAATACTTCGGAGACATTCGCCTTCCGAACGTTCGGCACACACGGACAAGTCATTATCGACGGGACCACACAGCCCATCGGGCGGGACCTGAGCACTGGACCACGGGTCATCCTGCGGGGTGACAATGAGAAGGGGGCCTTTAACCTGACCGGCGGTAACAACGAGGTGCGGGGACTGGGCTTTCAGGGCTTCGGCGACCAGATGGTCTACATACCGGCTACGAACGAGAACCTGATTGAGGACAACTGGTTCGGCCTGACCATCACCGGGACGGGCATCTACCTGCGGAATGATCTGGCGCCCGAGGATGGCAGCGGCGAGACCGGCATCTTCGTGCAGAAGAGTGGCAGCAATGGGACGACGAACACGATCCAGAGCAACGTGCTGGTCGGGTTCAAGGCGAGCGCCATCAACGTCCAGGGGGACTACAACAGCGTCCTCAGCAACACGGTGGGCACCTACGCGGATGGGACCGTTCCGGAGGTACGACCAGAGCGGAAGTGTCGCCCCAACGCCCGCTACTACAACTGGTTCCCTGGAGCTGGTGTGGATGTGTTTGGGACGGGCAATCTCGTGGCGCATAACCGCCTGGTGGGCATGCTGTTCCAGAGCAACGACCCCCTCAATACACCGGACGACGCTCTCTCGGTCACGGGCCACGATCACATGGTACGCCACAACATCATCGGTGTCGCCAGCGATGGGACCCCGTTCGGGGTCTGTGGGGAGGGCATCCACGTGGGCGGCATCTCCGGGGGTCACTTCATCCACGTCGTCACGAACACCGTAGTCGGGGCGCAGGGTGAGGCAGGTATCTTCGTCACCGCCGGCGAACTGGGTTACGACCTGGACGCCGTGACGGTGCAGGGCAACGTGATCGAGGACAGCGCGAAGCAGGCGTTCAAGTTCGGCGACAAGGTGCCGGCGGCACTGCGGGAGTTCAACCCGGCGGCGGTGACGGAGATCGAGACGACCGGGTTCGAGACGATCATCACCGGCACGAACGGCGCGGACAGCCTGTGTGAGAACTGCGTGGTCGAGGTGTTCCTGGATCAGATTGACACTGTTACGGAGACACTGGAGTCGCTGGGCAAGACGGTGGCCGACGGCAGCGGCGACTGGACGTTCACGTTGGGTCGCACGCTAGCGCTCACCGAGGGCGTAAGGACCGCCAGCACCACAACGGCCGACGAGCAAATCCAGAACGAGAGTGGCACGATTGTGTACAGCGCTGGCACGACGACACGGATCTCCGGGATCTACACGCAGACAGGGGCGCCGGCCCCCGTCGAACCACCCGTGACGAGGCCACCGGAGCCGCTGCCCATCGTCGAACCCGAGTACGGGAAGCCGCCCACAGCACCGTCAACGTTCAACACGGTCATTACGGTAACCACCGCCGCGGACCCGGACGATAGCCCGAGCTATACCTGCTACCGCGACTTGTCTGGACCGCCGGTGCCTGCCCCCGACGGCAAGTGCACGCTGCGCCGCGCCGTCTTGGAAGCGAGCGAATTAGCGGAGATCAATCCCGCCGCCCGCCCCATCCTGATCCGGTTTGACATCTCAGACGAGGACCCCGGGTATGATGATGATCTCGGCGTGTGGGTCATCCAGATCACGGACACGCTGGATAGCAACGCCCTGCCCACCCTGGGCAGCACCGATATCACGAAGAGCGGGCAGGCGGTGATTGACGGCGAAACGCAGCCCGGAGGACGAAAGGACGGGCCGAACATCGTGGTGCGCGGCCCGGTAAACCGTGAACTCACCGGTCACGGATTGGTGGTCAACGGAGAGAACAACGCGATCCGCGGCATTGCCTTCCAGGATCTGCGGATGGTGCTGCAGCTCAACCACGGCCAGAACATCGTCGAGGACAACTGGTTTGGCCTGACGACGGACGGCGAGGAAGTCTACCTGAAGAACGAGGAGGCACCGGAGGATGGGAGCGGCCAAAGCGGCATCAAGGTAGCCGCGGCGGGTACGAACACGCTGATTCAGAACAACGTGCTGGCGGGCTACCGGGCTGCAGCCATCGACGTGGAGAGCTCGGACAGTCACGTCCTGAGCAACACCGTCGGCACGCGGGCTAACGGCACCGTACCAGAAATCGCCTGGAACCGCTGGTGCCGCCCGAACGCCCGCTACCACAACTGGTTCGGTGGTGCGGGAGTCGAGATTCGCGGGAAGCGGACCCAGGTGATGGGGAACCGGATCGCAGGCCTGCTGTGGTATAGTGCCGATCCCATCAACACGCCCGACGACGCGCTCAGCGTGATCGGCGAGGACCACCTCGTACAGGAGAACGTCATCGGGGTGGATGCCGAGGGTAGTGAGGTAGGGTCTTGCGGGCGGGGCCTCGTGGTAGACGCGAGGTACACGCGCGTTATGTCGAACACGGTGATACGCACCGTCCTGGAACCTTTCCGCATCAACGGCACGGAGAAGACGATGAACGCGCTCTACTACCAGGGTAACCTGTCCTGGGACAGCGCGCCCGTCTACCTGGAGTTCGGAGAACTGGTACCCGAGGCACGGGCCATCTTCACCCCGGCCCAGGTGCTGAACATCGACGTCTTCAAGGGCGACACGACGATCTCCGGGAGCAACCATCCGGATGCGCCGTGTCCCTACTGCCAGGTCGAGGTGTTCCTCGACGACCTGGACGAGGTGACGGAAACGCTGGAGTCGCTGGCGCGCACGCGGTCGGACGTGAACGGCGACTGGAGCGTCACGCTGGCTCGCACGCTGGCGCTGACGGAGGGCGTCCGCACCGCCAGCACGATCCTCAACTACGGTGTGATGGAGAACTTCGACTTCCCATCGACGTCGAAGGTGTCGCGGGTGTACAGCCGGACCGGGTACATCCTGCCCCCACCAGCCCCGGAGCCCGATCCGGCGACGGCGCCGACGATCCCCGTTGTGACGTACCTGGATCCGCCGCAGGTTCCGGAGGAGTACGCCACCACCTTCACGGTGACCACCACTGCTGACTCGTCGCCCTCGGCACCCGCGGGATCACTGCGCTGGGCGATAGAGCAGGTGGAGGACCTGACACCGGCCGAGCGCCCAGCCCGTATAGCCTTCGACATCCCGACGGGTGATTCAGGATACGATCCTGAAGGCTACTGGGTCATCACCCTTGCGCCCAATCTGCCCTCGGTGGAAGGTGGACAGGTGACCATCGACGGCACCACGCAGACGGGCGGTCGCTCATCCGGCCCACAGGTGCTCGTCCGCCGCATGACCTCCGCTGGGGCCGACCTCCAACTGGGCGAGACGCAGTTCGAGGGCGGACACGTCGTGAAGGGGCTGGCCTTCCAGGGCGTGGAGATCCATATGACGGGCGACGGGAACGTCGTGGCTCACAACTGGCTGGGCCAGAGCGAGGACGGCAGCGAGATCTACCTGTATAGCGGCGACCCGTCCAGGCAGAACCATGCCATCATCGTGGCGGGGAGCACCAGCAACCACAACTACATCCACGACAACGCCATCGCCGGATCGAGCACCAACGCGATCAACCTGCAGGGCGACGACAACCTGATCGAGGGAAACACGGTTGGGACGCTGGCCGACGGAACCATCCCCGTGGACACCATAGATCCCGAGGACATCTGCGTGCACACCCAGTTTGCGGGCAACTGGTACGGGGGCGGCGGCATCTATCTGGGCGGCAGGCGAAACCGGGTCATCGACAACACGATCGCGGGGCTGATGCTGTACGGAAGCGCGCAGCAAACGCAGCCCCCGGCCGTAGAGCTCACAGGCGGGTTCGACCACCTGGTGCAGGGGAACCGCATTGGCGTGGACGCGGCCGGGACAGCTGCTTGGACGTGCGGTCCGGCCATTGACAACACGGGGGCCAGCTTCACGGCCATCCTGTCGAATACGATCGTCAACGGCTACCAGCAGGGCATCTTCGTGGACGGCACGATCATCGTCATCAACGCCACGACGATGCAGGGAAACGTCATCTCCAACACGGTCAGTGCGATCGAGTTCGGAGAGAGCGTGCCGGATGCTCTGGGCCTGTTCGCCCCGGCGCTGGTTACGGAGGTTGACGGTGTCGCCGTGAGCGGCACCAGCAATGACCCCTGTCCCTATTGCTATGTAGACGTATTCCTGGATGACGACGACGCCACGGTGGAATCCCTGGCGCACCTGGGCACGGCGACGGCCGACGTCAACGGCGACTGGGACCTGATGCTTCCGGCCGAGCTCGAGGAGGACGAGGGGTTGCGCACGATAAGCACGTCCCGGACGTACGGCGTGATGCAGTACTTCGAGGTCGGGACGAGCAGCGGTCTCTCCGCGTTGTACCAGCCCGAGCTCGCAGTGGCGCTGAGCGGCGTGACCGTCAGCGGACCGCCCACGACGCCACTGCAGCCCGATGTGGTCTACGGCTTCTCGGCCAGCGTGACGCCGGTCACCGCGACACTGCCCATCACCTATACCTGGGAAGCCACTGATCAGACACCTGAGATTGTGAGCGGGGGCGTGACCAAGAGCAAGGACTTCAGCTGGAGCGTAGGTGGAACGAAGCACATCACGGTCACCGCTGACAACGGGGTTGACGGGTCCGTGACCGGTCACCTGGCCGTGGAAGTTGGCGTCCCTCCGAGCAGCGTCACGATCAGTGGCCCCTCGACGACGCCACTGGAGCCCGATGTGGTCTACGGCTTCTTGGCCAGCGTCACGCCAGGCACCGCGACCCTTCCTATCACCTACACCTGGGAGGCTACGGATCACGCGCCGCAGATCGTGAGCGGCGGTTTGACCGACGATGTGAACCTCAGCTGGACCACCGGGGGTCAGAAACAGATCAGGGTTACGGCGGACAATGGGGTCGGCGAATCAGTGACGGACTCCACCAGCGTCGAGGTCCACAGCGAAGACGGAGACTTCTACGCCTATCTGCCACTGGTGATCCGGAACTAGACCGGACATGGGGTGGCGGGCCAAGGAACCTTGGTCCGCCGCCCCGCTGGTCGGGACTCAGGGCTACGAGGCGAGGCCCACAACCTCCCCGATGAGAGACCAGGGACCGGTCCAGGTGGCGCGCACCGGGGCCAGCTCACCGCGCCAGTCGGCGTCGTCCTCGAAGTAGACCAGTCTATCGGTGCGCGTGCGTCCCCACCAGCGCCCCTTTTTCATCCCCTCGACCAGCACCTCGACCGTCTCCCCCAGCAGCCGCGCGTTGATCTGCCCCACGATCTCGCCTTGCAGCTCGTCCAGCGCCTTTCGGCGGCGTTCCTTCTCCTCGGCCGGGACGTCGTCCTCAAACCGTCCGTCGGCCAGCGTCTGGGGACGGGGAGAGTAGCGGGCGATATGAGCCTTGTCGAGGCGTAGCTCGGCCAGCAGGTCGTAGGTGCGCTGGAACTGCTCCTCGGTCTCGCCGGGGAACCCGACGATGACGTCAGTGGCGATCGACACGCCCTCGATGCGCTCCCGGATGCGCGCAATCAGACGGCGGTAGTCGGCGACCGTGTAACCACGCCTCATCCGTTCCAGAACCTCATCGTCGCCAGCCTGAACTGGCACCTCGATGTGCTCACACACCTTGGGTAGCTCGGCGACGGCATCGAGAAGGTCATCCGTCATCCAGTTCGGGTGGGAGGTGAGGAAGCGGATGCGTTGCAGGCCCTCGATCCCGTGCAGGCGGCGAAGCAGCGCAGGCAACGACGGCTGGCCGGGAAGGTCAATCCCATAGCGATCCACGATCTGCCCCAGCAGCGTGATCTCTTTGACGCCCTGGACCACGAGGGCCTGCGCTTCCCCCATAATCTCGGCCATGGGGCGGCTGCGCTCGCGACCACGGCGGTAGGGGATGATACAGTAGGAACAGGCGTGAGAGCAGCCCAGAACGAGGGGCACATAGGCTGAGACCAGGGTTCCCTGGTCGCGGGCTGGCAGAACCAGGTCGCCGTCCTGGAGGCGATAGCGGCGCAGAACCCTCGACAACTCCGTGGCTTTCGCTCCATCGACCCAGCCGTGCGCGACTAGGTAGTCAACGAGGGGTTGTGGGTCGGACGGGGGCATGGTGACATCGACCCACGGGAAGCGCCGGCGCAGGGGGGCCGGGTCGCGCGTGCCCACAAAGCAGCCCATCAGGCCGATGACCATCTCCGGTCGCTGCTCCTTGAGTGGCTTCAGCGACCCCAGGCGGCCATAGATCTTGTTCTCGGCCGATTGGCGCACGACACAGGTGTTGAGCACAACGATGTCGGCGTCCTCCGCCCGATCGATGGGGGTATGCCCCAGTTCCTCCAGGGCCGATTCTAGCCGCCGCGAGTCAGCGACGTTCATCTGGCAGCCGATGGTCCAGACGTAGTAGTCCACGGCTTCATGGTAACGCGTCCTGTCGGTGCGTCAAGGCGGCGTCCCGCGACGACCTAGAGCGCTTGCCGTGCTTCCCTTCTCCGGAACGGCTTGTTCAAGTGGCTGGTTGATGGAGGTTGGTTGGTGGATGACCAAGGAGGGATTGTGGGGAGGAGAGGTATGCACGAACAGCGGCACAGATCGTTCTGGCAGGGGGTTGCGTGTGGCCATAGAATCGCGGCAGGTTATGTCCAAGACGCGGTTCCGGTTGGACCGTTCGGACGCTACGATGCTGGGACGTTGCCGATATCTGTACGGGCGTCGGGAATCTCGCGACCCGCTCGGAGCAAGCTCTGCACGAGGGCCTTCTGTAGCGACTCTCTTGAGGCTGGCCCTTTCAGGACGTGCTGCCCGACCGCAGGCGGGTCAGCACCTGATCGACGCCGGGCAGAGGTGTCTGCAAGAGGGCCCTGGCGCGGCTGCAATCCAGGGTGCAGTCCAGTGGGCGGATCAACCCGCTCTCCCGACTCAAAGCGGGGACTATCCCCGCCGGATCGGCCCTGTGGAAGTGGGCCAGCCGGACGCCGAACTGGTAGCGGGACAGGGTCTGGGAGCCAGCGACATGGAGTGTCCCGCTAGGGCTTCTCTTCGACTGGTCTGATTGAGCCAGCTCAAGCAATGCCATTGCCAGGCTCTTAACCCAGATGGGACAACGGCGCTCGTCGGTGAAGAGACGCACGGGTTTCCCAGCCTTCAGGTCGCCGACCACCCAGCGCGTCTGCCGATCCCAGCCCTGCCAGGGGGTGTCCTCGAGTGGCGTTGGGTCGGAACCGACTGCCGGGCCGTAGATGAGGGAGGTGCGCACGATGACGGCCTGAGCCCCAGAGGCACGGACTTCCTCCTCCGCCAGGGCTTTGCTGCGCCCATAGGGCGTGATGGGAGAAGGCGGGTCTTCCTCGACATAGTTCCCCTCTTGGCCATCGAAGATGACGTCGCTGGAGACGTGGATCAGGCGTGCGCCTACGAGCGCCGCGGCCCGCGCGACGTTACCGCTGCCGACTATGTTGACACAATCGAAGGCGGTGCCCTGACCAGGGTTCACGGCCGCCGTGTGAAGGACAACCTCTGGCCGCGTCTCAGTGATCAGTCGCTCGACCGCTTTCCCGTCGCGCACGTCAAGCTGGCGCCAATGGATACCGGGCTCTCGCACCGGGTGGGTAAGGTAGGTTGCGGTTACGGCCGTTGTAGCAGGCTCCCGGTGGCCCCGCTTGCCTTTGGCGAGGCGCACCACCCACCGGCCGAGGTGGCCGCTACCGCCAGTGATGAGGATGGAGGGGACGGCAATTCCGGGCATAGGGGTCACCGGCTGGACAAATGCGAGTCTATGCAGGTATCATGATCGTGTTGGGCGTCCTGGATCGATTCCAGGTTGAGGGCGCGTGCAGTCAAGCACGCCCACGCCAAGGTCCGACGCGGTCTCAGGCCGACGTTCGCGGTCGGTAAGCGACTGAAGTCGCTACTACAATGCTGGACGGTACGGCTGCGCACTCCGTTAGGGAGAACGACTCAAGTCGTTTCTACAGTCTTCGGCCGGCGGCGCCAGTGTTGAGAACGGCCCTTGGGCTAGCGAAGGGCCAGTAGCGTTCAGCTGCTCAGGGCAAACACTAGGTCGGGATCATCGTGGACCCACCGCGAAGAGCAGTCTCGCCATAGCCAACAGTATAACACAGGTGCAGGAGAGCAACATCCGTGGCGCCCACCGCGATTCGCAGTTCGGGCCCATGGTGATGCTTGGCTTGGGTGGGATCACCGTCGAGGTGCTCGAGGACACCGCGTTCCGTCTTGCGCCATTGAGCGAGGAGGAAGCCCGAGAGACGGTGATGGAGACAGCCGTCGGAAGGTTGCTAGTCGGCCTTCGCGGCCAGCCTCAGCGGGATATCGACGCCACTGTGGAGGCGATTCGCCGGGTCGGACAGCTGGTGGTCGATCACCCTGACGTGGCAGAGGTGGATCTCAATCCACTGATCGTGGCACGCGCGCAGGAGGGAGCCTGGGCAGTGGACGTCCGAGTCGTGCTGGGTAGGGGGGGCAATTGACTAGGGAAGCCGTGGCGTTCGACGGCGCCGGTGACGTGGGGACCGGGTGGCGATGAAGGGCGGTGCACCCAGACGAATTGTGCGTTACTGCGGGGCGGACTGCGGCAGCTGCGGGACGTACCAGCGCTTCCTGACGGGAGACGAGAGCGATGTAGTGAACTCCCAGACCGGGTACCGCTGTTGCTGGCTGCCCGAGGGATATCCGGAGGGCCGGGATTGCCCCATCAAGCAGTGCTGCGAAGCTGAAGGGGTTCTGTATTGCGGTATGTGCAGTGAGATGGAGAGGTGTACAAGGATGGACGCGTTCTATTCGCAGCCGGGGTATGATGCGTTGAAGCAGCGGATGCTTAGGGAGGTGGAGAGAGTCAGGCAGCAAACCCGACGGGGGCCGCGGGCAAGCGAAGCCAACCCCGGTGCGTAGGCTCGTGAACCCGCCCCTCAGTGGTGAAGCTGGCCCGCTCGGTGGCGTGGCAAGGGCTTGCAGTGTCAAGGCTTTGACTTGCTCGTGCCTTCGTGTGATAATGCGAGCAACAGTGGATGACCGGATGCTAGGCCAGGTGTGGCGAGCTGCTGCAATGACGGCCTGACGCCACTGGTGACGATGCGAGGGGCCTTGAGGGAAGGGACTGACGAAGGGAAACTGATCGCCGCCGCTCAGCGAGGGAGCCTCGATGCCTTCAACGAGCTTGTGCTGGCCTACCAAGATCAAGTCTACACCGTTGCCTACCGCATCATGGGCGATCCTGCCTCTGCCTCAGATGCCGCTCAGGAGGCCTTCATCTCTGCGTTCCAG